>JAGVYZ010000043.1 GCA_018303025.1 Candidatus Woesearchaeota archaeon | reverse complement strand
ATTTTTTTGCAAGTTTTTCCCCAAATAAGTTCTTTTTTTCATAATTTTTGTTTTATCCCTAATAGAAATAACTCTGTAACAATATGAATTTTCATTCCTTTTTTTTATTTCAGTATATACCATAATAATTGTACGGGTACATTATTTATAAACTTTTCTATGTAGACCTACAAATTATCTCCAGATAAAATACCATGACAAATAAGATATTCCCAAACCTAGAATATAGAATACAGGAATTTTTATTCTTCCTATTTTAATCCAAGGATACCAGGTTACAAATTCCGGGTTCCATTCACTAAACTTGACAACTGGATTGACTACAAACCAAAAAAAGTCTTCTAAAACTGTTCCAAAGAAAAATGCAGAAACTAATAAACCGAAAACTTTTAGGTCCCAACCATTGACTACTAAAGGCAAGGCAAATAACATTGGAAGTTCAATTACAAATAAGAAAAAATGATAACCTGTTAATGAAAGTCTTTCTGTAATTTTTATATGAAATCCCTGGGCATTTCTAGCCCAGCCTGCTCTTCCTTCAACATATGCTTCCCAAAAAGAATGGGCTATCATTGCTACTGAAATCCAGATAAAAGTTAGTAGGACATTCATAAATAAATTAAGAAATTAGAATATATAAATTTAATTGACTAATGATAATAGGAAAGAAGTGTTTTCTTCTGCCTTTAATGAATGAGGAGAATTTTTCTTTAAATGAATTAAGACATTAGGAAGCATCTGAATTTTCTCTTTTTTTAAAGTAAAAATGCCTTTGCCTTCTAAAACAAAAACAGTGCCTTCTTTTGTTGAGGTATGCTCTGTAAGCTCTGTTCCTTTTGCCATGCAAAATAAGGTTATGTTTAACTTATCTGTTCTTATTATTTCTTTACTTAAAATTCCACTTTTAGGATACTCTATTAAATTTCTTAGATTTTGATTAGATTTGTTCATTTTATCTATTCTCAAATTCTTTTGCTAAAGATAAATATTTTTCTTTTGTTCCTTTTTTAAAATTTTTAATTTCTGCCTGTTTAAATTTCTTTAATATAGACTCCTGAATTTGCGGACTTAAAGAATTATCTGCTAAATTAAAAAGAATATTATCTTCTTTAAAGATATGCTCCTGAATTAATTGAGCGTAGGCATTTGCATTTTTAATAATCTCTAATTTATTATTTTTATTTAATCCTTTTTCAAGCGCTTTTACGAATTTTCTTCCTAAATCATGCTCATAAATCATCTGCTGTACTGGATTACAATGCAAACTTTCAGAGTTTTTATTTAGTTCTGCAAATAATATTTCTTCTTCCTTGGCATGATGGAATTTATCAGCATAATTTTTAATAAAATCTATGGCTTTTACAAAAAAATCTTTATCTAACTTTTTTCCTGATTCTAAGAGTTTGCATTCCTTAATCAAGGCATCTGCTATTTTTAATATGCTTTTATGCTCCTGTGAAAGGATATATGTTGGTTTTTCCATTAAAGCTAAGAAAAAACAAATGACTATTAAAACTTTCCTATTAATTTAAAAAATATAAGATATTGGATATTTTAGGGCTGGTGGTGCAATGGTAGCATACTGCCTTCGCAAGGCAGCAATGTGAGTTCGACTCTCATCCAGTCCACTAAGCTTTTCTTTTGATAAAGAAAACTAAAGAAGAGTCAAGCTCTTCTAATCTTCAGCAAGCTGAAGACTTAAGGAAAAGAAAATCAGAATGGAAAACCTTCAGGAAAAAGGAACAGAAGGAAAAGAAATTTAAAATAGGAGAATAAACAATGAAAATGGAAGAAAAAACATTAACCATAAACTTGAAAGTAAAAGACGGAAATATAAGCACAGGCATACAGTCTAAAAATATTTCTCCACAAGAAGTAATTGGTTTATTGGAAATGGTCAAAGACCAGTTTTTAGAGAAACTAAGGAAAAACAGAAAAGATATTTTTAATGTGGAAAAGAAGGATAATGACTGAGTGTATGAAGCCTTTTGAAAAAGCCTTCGGGGAAAACAAAAATGAATGATTGCATATTTTGCAAAATTGCAAACAAGGAAATACCTTCTTTAATAGTCTATGAAGATACTAAAACAATGGCTTTTTTAGATATAAGTCCAATAAATAAAGGTCATGTTCTGGTTATTCCTAAAAAGCATTTTGTTAATTTATTAGATGTTGATAAAGAATATCTGAATGCGGTTATGCAAACCAGTCAAAAAGTAACTAAAGCTGTGAAAGAAGCTGTAAATGCTGATGGTTTGAATGTTTCTATTAATAATTTCAAAGAAGCAGGGCAAGCTGTTTTCCATTTACATGTTCACATTATTCCTAGATTCAAGAATGACGGATTAAAGACATGGGAAAGAAGCAAGGAAAAGAACTGGGATGATAATGAAGTTGTGAAAGAGATTAAGTCAAAATTATAGTTATCTGGGGCTAATTCTTCAAAATCTGCTAATTTTATTATTACTTACATTTAATGTATACTTTACGCAATATTTATATATTATACTTACATCTAATGTTATTAAAAAAGAACCATAAAAGTTAGTGCTTTTCTTAATTACTTACATATAATGTATATTTACGCAATATTTATATATTATACTTACATCTAATGTTATAGTGAAAAGTAAAGAAATACGTAAAAAGAAGACAGATAATGCCAGTTCTTTCTATTTTAAATTATCTCAAGAGGAGAAAAATATCTTCAGGAAGTCTACAAATTTTATTCTTCCTGAAAAAAAAGTTTTTACATATGATGATTTAGTCATATTTGCAAAAGAGTTATTGCTGCCTATTAAAGAGAAATATAGTATAAGCTTTGATGAATTATTCAAATTAATAAAAGAGCAGTTGTTGTTTCCTGCTGAAATTTTTAATGAAAAACTGACTGTTTTAGAATCTGTTGTGAAATATTTGAAAGAGGAGAAAGGGCTTTCTTTATCCAAGATTTCTGATATTATAGGAAGAGATAAAAGAAATATATGGCATACATATGATGAAGCAAAGAAAAAATATTCTGAAAGATTTTCTGCAAAAAATGCAAGATTTTTGATTCCTGCTTCAATATTTGCTGATTCTAGATTATCTGCACTGGAAAGTGCTGTTGTTTACCTGAAGGAAGAATTTTCGTTAAATTATCATGAAATTGCTATTTTGTTAAAAAGAGATGACAGAACAATATGGACTGTTTATCAGAGGGCTAAGAAAAAATGCTAACTGATAAACAATTTAATTTGAAAGAGAAGAGAACTGAATTAGAAAACAGAATACAAATATGTAAAGATTCTAAACTAAAAATAAATGAGTTTGTTAGAAATTTAAAATGGCAATATTTCTGCAAAAAAATAACTTATGAAAATTATTGCAAGCAATTAAAATCTGTTTTGAGAGAAAGAAGTTTAGAACAATGGACTAAATATTATGATGATTCAATTAAATATTATGAAAGAGAATTAATAAAACTTGATAATAAAAGAAGTATTAATGCAATTGGAATAGTTTTATTGTTATTGATGATATCCGGGATTGGATTGTTCTACTTGAATTCAAATATTACTGGATTTGCAGTACAGGAAATAGGTATTGAAAATTTAACATTAATAAGCGAGAATACAAGCATAAATGAAAATGGTGTAATGCTAAAAGAAGATATATTACAGGGATATGCTGAAATAGGAAAGCCTGTAAAACTGATTAAAAGAATAAAAGCTAATGATAGTCTTAGCAATATAACAATATTATTACCTGAAAAAATTTCAGATATGAAAATCAGGAAAATAGTTGATAATACAAGCGAGAAAATTGATAATGATAAAATAAAGATTAATGGGAACAAAGAAGATTACAGCATAACTGATATTGGAAACAGGAAAGAAACAGAATATGTTATAGAAGAAAATGTTAATGAAATTGAAATAGAGTATTATGGTGAAGCTCCAAGGGTTATTGAAAATGAAATTAATGAGAATAGGAAAGAAATTATTGTTTATTCTGATATACATTATGAGAACATACTTGCTTATACAAACATTAAAGAAGCTCAAAAAGAAGCTATTAAGCTGTATAGAACTACTAATGGAATAAGGGAATTAACAGAAATAAGTGATTATGAAGATGCTAATAATAATGGGTTAACTGACAAGATTAAGTGGATAGTGCCTTCATTATCAAATGAAACTTATGAAGTTATAATTGAGATTAGCAAAGCCATACATCTGGATTCAAATAAAAATTTCATTTCTGATATTTATAATGAAGCATATCAACTTGATGATATTTGGAGCGAAGAAATAAAAGATAATGAATATGTTAGAATAACATTTAAACAAAAATTAGATTCTTCAAGGGATATAACAATTTACCCAAGAATTATTTCCGGAAATCCGAAAATAGAAGTTTATGAATTTAACAAGACTGAAATGATAGCTGAATTTTCTTTAATTAATCCTAACCAGTATAATAAAATTTATTTAACAAACCTCATTGGAATGCAAGATACTTTTGATTTAAAGATTTTGTATGGAAGCATACAATTTGACCATATTATCGACCCATCATACGATATATGGTATATAAATGCAAGCATAGCACATTGGGCAAGCACAGATTTCCCTACATTAACTGATTGCAGTGCTGGCTCTTTGGATATAGATGATACTACTTATTGTGGCAATTCAATGAGTATAGAAGCAGGTGAAAGTGGATTTGTAAACTCAACCCATTTATGGGATATACCTACAGGTTCAACAATAACCAAAGTTGAGATATGCACACTATTTTCTGTTTCAGGTAAAATGGATGATAATGCAGCAGACACAGTAAAGATATATGCTGGTGAGAATTCTACTGAAAGTTGGATATATACCCTGCAGGATAGTTGTATAAGTACAGGATGCACTGCTTGGGAAACAGGGGCTTATCATTGCTATGATATTACATCTATAATTAATACTCCATTAAAAGCAAGTAGTGTTAGGATTTCTGTTACAGCTTATCAAGGTGATGGCGATGCCAACCAGAATATTGTTGTTGACCATAACTATGTAAATGTAAGCTATACCACTGCAAATACTGCTCCAGATGCTATTACAAATGTAAACATAAATTCAACTACATTATTGCAGGAAAATAAAACAACAGAAGACATACAAGTAAGGTTTTATGCTTCTGATTCTGATGGTGGAGATACATTAAACTATTCAATACAATGGATTAATAATAGTGTAACTCATACAACATACACTAATATTGCTGTAAATAATCCAGGAGTAGCTGTAGAAACATTAAAGCATGAAAACACAACTAAATGGGATAATTGGAGTGCACAGATATTAGTCTGCGATAACAGCAATAGCTGCAACTCATTTACAAATACAAGCATATTGAGAATAATGAATTCAAATGCGACTATAACTACACCGGCTTTTAATGATAGCGAGTATAACACTGAAGAAACAATCAATGTAAGCTTAATATTTTCAGATGATGATAACGACAATAATGATATTACATTTGAATGGTTCAAGAATAATGCTCTAATAAGGAGAACTATAAATAGTAATTTAGCCAATGGAACTAACACTACTGATGTATTAACATCTGCAAGCTTTACTACTGGCGATACAATTATAGTGCAAGCATTTGCATATGATGGCGAGCTAAACTCTACGTTGCTAAATTCAACTGAATTGACAATAACATCTTCAAATGCTGCTCCAAATAATCCAAGCAGTTTAATAATAAATTCAACAACTGCATTACAACTAAACTTGACTGATGAAGACTTAAGAATGAATTTTCAATGTGATGATCCTGATGCAGGAGATACATTGACTTATCATTTAATGGCGTACAGAAGCGGAGTTAAACAATTCCAAATAGAAGGAAGCTGTTCTGATCCTGAATATGAGAGCGTGATTTTAGACAGGGTAAATACAACTAAATTTGACAATTGGAGCTTTAGCGTAAATGTAACTGATGCAGCAGGAGCTTATTCAGATACTATATCCAGCATAATTAATGTTTCTATAAGAAATTCCTTGCCTGCTATAGGCAATGTAACATTAGACATGGCTGATTCTGTTTCTATAATTGAATCTGGAAATAAAACATTATTATTCAGCTTTGTTATGACTGATGCTGATAATACTTCAGATATAAACAACTTTAGCGGAGTAGCTAATATATCCAGAGGTGGAGAGACTACAAGGCATAATGATACTTTTGAATATGCTAATGACGGTGGATGCTTTGCTAATAACAAGATTGGAGAAAACAGCATGAATTTCTCATGCAGCATACAAATAGTGTTCTATGATGGTGCTGGTGAGTGGAACATTAGTGTAAGAGCCAATGACACTCATTCATTTGTGCAAAATATAACAAAAACATTTACTTTGATAGAGACAACTAGCATAGCAATAGATGTTAATACATTTGCATTCCCATTGGTTGTCCCTAATAATTACAATATAACATCTACAACATCAATATTAGTAAACAATACAGGCAATGATGATTTAACTGCTACTGGGGAAACATTAAATATTTCAGCTATAACCTTAACGCCTGCTTCAGGAACTACATTCATACCTGCAAGCAATTTTAGCATGGGAACTGTTTATAGTAATTCAGATGAATGTGATACTTCATTAGTTACTAGAATCTCTTGAGTTATGCTTAATACATGCTCCTAGTAATTTGGTAAGTACAACATATTCAACAGCTAATTCAGGAGCATGGACAATAATTGCATTTTAGGAGAGCAATCTTTATAAATAAGTTTATCGAATTATTTTTAATGAGTAAAAGTAAAAAAGAAGTGATTGTATTTTTATTAATATTATTTTTCTTTATATTTTTGGCTGTTCCACAGGTTAATTCTTATCCTAGATTGTTTAATAGAAATAATGAAATAACAGGAATGGCACCAACGCAAACAGCTTCAATATCTATTACTGTTGGAAATAACGCGCCTGTAATCGGGAATGTTACATTGGATATGGCTGATTCTGTTTCAATTGTTGAAAGTGGAAATAGAACATTATTGTTTAGCTTTCTTGTAACAGATATAGAGGGTGCTGGGAATATAGATAATACGAGTGGAGTAGCTAATATTTCCAGAGGTGGAGAAACTACAAGACACAATGATACTAGAATATATGCAACTGATGGAGGATGCAAGGCAATAAATAGTTATGGAACTTTAAGCATTAATTTTTCATGTAGCATACCTATAGTATTCTATGATGGTGCTGGTGTATGGAATATAAGTGTTAGCGCTAAAGACAATAACAATAATTATGCATTTAATACTACTGCAACATTTACCTTGCAGGAATCAACTAATATTGCAATAGATGTCAATACATTTGCATTCTCTGCTGTAACTCCTGATCAAAGAAATGTAACATCTACAACCTTAATATTAGTAAATAATACTGGTAATGATGATTTAACAGGAACAGGAGAGACTTTGAATATTACTGCTGTTACTTTAGTGCCTGCTTCAGGAACTACATTCATACCTGCAAGCAATTTTAGCATGGGAACTGTTTATAGTAATTCAGATGAATGTGATACTTCATTAGTTACTACAACAACAAGATTTACAAATACAACTGATGCTGCTGGTTATTCAAACTTTACAGGAGCATTAGTAGGAACAACATTACCTGCTCAAGCTACTGGAAATACA
>JAGVYZ010000042.1 GCA_018303025.1 Candidatus Woesearchaeota archaeon | reverse complement strand
TAATGATTCAATAACTTGCTTTGAATTATTTATATTTTCTTTTGCTCTTTTCTTTTCTATTTCGCTAAATAATTTCTGGATTCTTGCAAAATAATCCTGAGCTGATTTTAATAAAGAGTCTATTTCTGCTCCTGATATTTCAAGCATTTTTCCATGCTCAATATCTTTATAGTATTTTCTTATTAATTCTAATTCTTTTACATATTTTTCTTCTAGTAATTTTTCTTTTTTAACGAAAATTGTCCTTAATGAATCAATTGTTTCTTGAGGTGTTGGAGGAGCTACTCCATATAACATTAAAGCTGCTTGTGCTGGATTTAGCATTGCATAGTACAAGTCTTCTCCTACTATACTTAATAATTTCATTTTTGTTCTTGATAATAATTTATTGCCTAAATCCATTTGCAAATCAATTGCTTCTGGAGATGGCCTTATTCTACCCATGCTTAATAATAATTTCCAGGACATGAAGACACCCCTATCATATAGGGGAACGCCATCTCTTAAGAAAGTGAAAATAACTGGGTTTGCATCTTTTACTGATTCCCAGAAATCTGTTAAAATATAAGTCTGGATATGGAATTGCTTTTCTACACCTGCTATTTTTGCTGCATCCTGACCCTGCATTAAGATTATTCCTCTTAATTTTTCTTTTAATTCAAACCGTGACATCTTTTTTACATCTGTATCATCTACTACTATGTATACATCAATATCATTGCTTTTTTTATCTCCTCTGAATAAAGAGCCTGCTGCAACATAACTTACTATATATTTGTCAAAACGCTTTAATACCATTGCCTTGTGAATTTCTGAAACTCGAACAGCTGCTAATAATTCTACTGGGTCATATAAAATAATTGAACTCGAGATTAAGACTAGAATTTCATATTTTGCATCATAACAATCTTCTTTTAATTCTGAAATTAACATAACCTGGCATTGAATGTCTTTGTTTATTGATTCTGCTATCTTATCTGCTTCATCGCTGATTTTATCTGCTAACTGATATCTGTTTAAATTTTTTTCATCAACATCTTGTACTAAGACTAACAAAGTCTTCTTATTTTCCTGCTCTGCTGGAGGTATATTTTGAGGCAATGCCTGAGATAACATATAAGAAGGTTTTTTTGGAAGTAAAGCTATTGCGGCTATTTTTTCTGGATAAGTATCTAGAATCTTCTGCTTGATTTTTTCTAAATCCTGCTTTACTGATTCATACTGTTTTTGAAAGTTTTCTTCCATCTTGCTTTGAATTTTCTTCATTATTTAAGGTTTTTCTTTGTATTATGTAAAATATAAATACCATTATAGAGAATATAATAGCTAAGGTTAAAGCTACAAACATTGTTGAATGGAAAGTAATTGACATAAATGTTAAAATGGTTGAAACAAATTCATTTACTAATCCTTCTGGCAAAGAAGAGTCAACAACTGAACTGAGTAAATCTGTTGTTAAATATCTTGGCAAAAAAGTATAATAAAGAACAGCAATCCAAGCTGTAATTGCTGATTTAATGCTTGCAAAATATAATGTTTTTACTATTGAAAAATTTGTTAGGTAAATAAATGCTGTTCCAAGTAAAATTGCAAAAATTGAAAAGAACCTTATGTAAAAAATTGAGGTTTCATAGGGTTTTATTGAGCTAACAATTAAGGACATTTGTTCATTAAACTGCGAGAGAGTTGCCTTTATTTCTGGATTTTGGAGAGCTTTGTCTGGATTATCTATTAATTGTTTTAGTGCTAAACATTCTTCTGTATCTGGATTTGATTTACAGGATTCCTGAAGTTGCTGGATTTGTGGATTTTGCATTAAATCGCTTTTTACTTTTTCAGATGATAAATAGGAAATAAATGTTTCATTGAAATTATCCTGCAAATCACTTAGATTAGCAAAACCATAATGCAATAGAAAAGAGAATATTAGAAAGGTTATTCCTGTTGCAATAAAGAAACCTCCTAAGATTAACAATAAAATCTTTAGTATCTTTGTTAAAAACATGTTATTTTGAGTTTTTACTTATTTATAAATTTTTATAATAAAAAGAACATCAACAAAGAGACTAATCCTGTGTAAATTAAATACTTGTCATAAGCTGATGGATATAACATAAATAAACCAAAATATTGGAGAAACATTAAAACAGCTAACAACAAGAAAAGATATTTTATTTTTGAATGCCTTGGTCTTAATACATTTCTAAATCTTCTGTCTTTGCTTAACATATGCAATTGCTTATTGTTTAATCTCATTACAAATTTATTATATTTTAAATATAAAAAGGTATTGTAACTATTTTATAATGGAAATATTTAAAGATAGAATATTTATTTTAAAATTATGTCTGAAGTTATGAAAGCTCAATCTGTTTTTCCACCTTTTACAAAATGGGAGAGATTTTTATATGAAAATAGGTTTGGAAAGATTGTTTATGATAGATTTTTTACTGACGGAATTCCTTTAGCTCAAAGATATTATTTTAATGATTTAAATGATAGAATAAAACAAACTCGAGAAAAAATAATTATTATTGGCTATGACAAACCTTATATGAACCATAGTGGAACTATTGGTTCTTTTAGAGATACTTTAAGAAGAAATAGTGGTTTGGGAATAAATGCAATTGTTCCTGAAGGCGAAACAATTTTAGATAGACTAGCAGAGGAATGGAAAGGAAGAGTAGAAATTTTAAGAACTCCTTTTAGTATTGTTAATGGTTATATTATCTTAGATTCATCTATTGCTGCATGGGATTCAAGAAGAGAAACTAATTATAAACCTGAAAGAAAACAAAGAGAAGAAGGACAAAAATGTGTAAGATGGAGACAATTTGACAATGATTTGGTTCGAGCGAAAACATTAAAATATCATTTTTGGGCATTGCAAAGAGAAGTAGAAGCAATGAATGAGGGTGGAAGAGTACCACCTTTACTTTATCCTGTTAATTAAAATTGGACTCAGCAGGATTTGAACCTGCGACCTTCACCGTGTAAAGGTGACGTCATACCGTTGTCCCTTCTTCCTTAAGGAAGTTAGTCTAGACCATGAGTCCTTATAATTTTTAATAAATATTGTTTCTTAAATGTTTTCTTTTTTGAAATTAAAGAAGAATTAAATGTCTAAACGATGGGCTAAAGGATTTGCTGTCATTCTTTGAAAATGAACATCTCTATATTCTATAAATGGTCTTCTGGTTACATCAGAATTACTAATTAATTTAACTTCTGTTGTTTGATTTCCTTCTCTTTTTTCTGCAAGAATAAAATCTTGACCTATTAAACCAAATGGAAAATTATGTTCTGTTTCAGACCAATATACATTTCTATTTGAAAATCTTTGTAAAGTTATATATAATTGAGGCCAGATATCTCTTATATTATGAACAGCTTCTTCTTCTGAACTAGCATTTAAATGAGATAATATACTAACTTCTAAAAAAGAAGGAAGTGATTTGCTTCTTTCATTCAATGCATCTGCAAATAAACTACCATAAAATGGAGATGGTAAATCAGCACTTACAATATAAATGCCCGGAAATGCTTTTCTTACTGCTTCAGCAACAAATGCTTCTGCTTCTGGAAAATTCTCTGGATTTTTATATGTTCGACCTATTAAACCAGCAATTATAGTATCAACTCTATTCATTAATGCATCGCTCATGTTTTTTGCTTATTTTTCTTTTTTAAATACTTGATTATGGTTTAAATTATATTTTAGGAGATATATTTCTTAATTTATTTTTGGAATTACATTTATTAACAATTCCTTTACTTTTTCACTGTTTTTATGAAAAACTTCTAAAATATCTTCCCAAGTAACTGATGGAATATCATCAAACAAGCAGTCATAATCTGTTGACATTGCAATTGCTGCATAGGGAATGTTTAATTCATTTGCTAAAATGCATTCTGGCGCTATTGACATGTTTATTACATCTGCAAAATTAGAGAACATTTTTGATTCTGCCTTTGTTGAAAACCTTGGGCCTTCTATTGTTATTACTGTTCCTTTTTCATGAATTTTGTAATTTAATGATTTTCCTGTTTCTATTAACAAATTTCTTAAGTTTTCATTAAAAGGTTCTGCCATTGGTGTATGTTTAATTCCATTATTAAAATCTTCATGAAAACTTACTTTTCTATGTCTTGTGAAATCAATGAACTGGTCTAGAATAACTAAATCTCCTCTTTGAATTTCTTTTTTTAATGAACCTACTGCTGTTGTTGCCAAAATATGAGTACAATTTAATTGCTTTAATGCTTGAATATTTGCTCTGTAATTTACTTGAGATGGAGGTATAGAATGAGTTAACCCATGTCTTGCTAATAATGCAACATTTATATTATTTATTTTTCCTAGTTTTATTTTAGAAGATGGTTTTCCATAGATTGTTTCTATTTCTACTTCTTTTACATCTTTTAAAATATCTGGATTGTCTAAACCTGAACCGCCTATAATTCCTATTAAAACCATGAAAATATTATTTCCGATAAGGTTTTAAGTTTTTTCATTTTATATAAAATATGACTGAAATTATTGTTCCAAAACCAAGAATAGAAATACCTGAATTTAGTGTTGAATTATGTGGCAGTAGTGTTGGACTACCTGTAAGTTTTAGTGGCTCTTTAGTTACTTTTGAAGATGTTCATGATGCAAATCAAAGAAAAATTAATTTTGTTGGTGGTTTTATGGGATATCATCCTGCTTATTTAAAAGATGTTGTAACTCTTTTTTGTTCTGCGTATTTTAATCCTAGAATATTGTCTTCTAGATCAGCAGGAAATAATCGTAGAGAAGTAGCATATAATGAGATGGATGAAATTGTTTGGGTTGATGAAGAAACTTTAGTTAAATGGAGTGATATAAAAGATTCTTTTCCTGTTGTTGGTGCTGGAAGATTTGGCATATATAGAGGAAAATTAACAATAGGTGATTCTAATTCTACTTTAAAAGGAGAGGAATTTAAAGATGTGCCAAAATATGATGTAAATGTTGTTAGACCTGCTGTTGAAAGATGGAGAAGAAACAATCCTGAGATTACTGAAGTTGTTTTTGAATAAACTTTATTTTTAGAAAAAAGAAACTTTAATGAAAGAAAAACTATTTTTGTTTTAAAACTTTAATTGCATTTCTTATTGGCATTCTTTCTTTTATTACTATTTTGGTAACTTCATCATTTAATTGTTTGTCTTCTTTTTTTAGAAACTTGTTGATTTTGAAAAATAATGCATTGTATTTTTTAAAAGATAAAATAGCTGCGAATAATGCATCTTTTTCATGCTTGTTTTTTAGCTTGATATTTTTTCCATATAAAAAATTTTGAATTAATTTGTTTTTTTCCAATACTGAAAAATTTTTTCTTGGCTTGAATAAGATTGCGCCTGTTTCTGAACAAAGCTTTTGAACATTGTATGGTGCTGGGGTTACATCTGTTCCTATGATTAATGGCTTGCCTATGTCAAAAATGTCTTTATATTGAAGTTTTTTTGAAGAATAAGTTTTTAGATGATTTCCTTGCAAATCTAAAACAGAGTATGCTTTTGTGCTTCCTGGGTCAAAACCTAGAATTGTATATTGCATTTTTATTCTATTAAAGAAAGGAAATATTTAAATCTGCCGAAACATTTTGGGAAGCAAAGGAGGAATCTGACCTTGGTAAGTTCCTGTATGAAAATCAAATTTTTCATCTTTATAACCATTAAGTTTATCAAAAATAACTGTTCCTGCTTTATACCCTGTTCTGATTATTCTTTTTGATGGACTAAAAACTTCCATTGTTATTCCACCTGTAAAACCGGGCTGGAAAATTCCTGCAAAATGACCCCATGCACCTGTTCCTGTTAATACATTCTCTTCTCTTGTTAAAAAGCCACAGGTCATTCCCAATCTTATTATACCTAATGACCCCAATAAGTAAAGTGTTTTTGGGTTTATTGTAACTTCACCATTACCTTCTAAACAATCAAAATATGGTTCTGGGTTAATTGTTCCTTTTGCATCCATATCTATTGGAATATCACATCTTTTTGCCCTGTAAATCCTATTTCTTGTATCAAATTGCATTTGCAAACCTCTTGGAGTCATTAATCTATCCATTAAAGATTCTCCATTTTCAGTAATATCAACAGAAGTTCTGCTTGCTACTTCTTCATGAGACATATAAGATGAATTTTTATATCTAATAGCAACTTGAGAAAGTTTTGTCTTTCCTGCTCTAACTATTAATGGAAATTGAAATGGCTGTAATGCTGTAATAATATGATTTCCAGAACTAAATCCTGCTGTATGCGAAATGCATCCAACTCTTCCTGTTGTGCTTTTTGAATCTAAAAAAACTTCTAAATCTTGAGATAAACTTATTGATTCATAACTGGGAACATAATAAACTTTATTTCCATCTGGATTTGGTTCTAAAATAAATGGCTCTCCATCTTCTAATTTAACCCATCTCATATTTTTTATATCTTCTGCTGTTAAATCCTGAATTACTGTATCTGAGATTCCAATATAATTTCCTATTCTTAAATCAAAACCTGCTTTATCTACCTGACCTTTTTCTGGTTCTGGTTTAAATAAAATATAATCTTTACCTACTATATCTTCTACACTAGGATGATGTACAGAACCATAAAGTGGATAAGATATATCTTCTGAAACAGGCATTGCAAAACCTTTTCCTCCTCCTGAAGACATAGGATGTCTTGAGGTCATGAGGTGAATTACTGCCTGAACTGTTTTTTCAATTTGAAGATGAGATATGTGTTCTGTTGTTAAAACCAT
>JAGVYZ010000017.1 GCA_018303025.1 Candidatus Woesearchaeota archaeon | reverse complement strand
CTGCTAATATTTCTTCTTTTGTTAATATTCTTACCATTTTAATTCTTTATTTAATTTAAGCTTAACATTTTTTTAATATAAAAAATAAAAAAAAGAAAGAAAAGTTTAATCTCTTCTTCTTACTAAAGCTACAATCAATAGTATTACTAAAACTACTAAGATTGCGTTTCCAGCTATCAATAACCATTTGTTATTGGAACTGAACAAGTTGCTTATTGTTGAACCAGTTACATCATTGAAACCAGAACTTGCACCTACAACAACATTTACTGTTTTTGTATCTACAATATTTCCAGCATCTTTTAAGTTAATGCTTACTGGATATGTTCCAGCTGCTGTTCCTTCTTTAACTGTTAATTCAACAAAACTTGTTGATTCCTGATTTGGAGCTACTGATACCTGCTTTGTTACTGAATCTGCAATTGTTGATAAAACTTCTACACTATATGTAGATGCTGTTCCTAAGTTGCTCTTTACCTTGAAAGGAACACTTATTTTTGAACCAGCACTTGTTTTTATCTCAGCTTGCATTGGAGTAACTTCTGCTCTTACTGCTACACAACCAGCTACTGTTATTGTTTTTATTGCTACTGATTCTTTATTTGAACCATATTTTGCTTTAGCTGTTAAAGTATATGACTTTTCTTTTGCACCAAATGGTATTGTAAATGTAAACATTTGAGTTGCTGAATTTCCATTTTTATCAAATTTTTTTAATTCGAATGGAGCTTCTGATCTCAAGCTTAAACCTAATTCAGTGTTCTCTAAGATTGCAATTACATTTGTTTGGTCTTTTTTACCTGCATTAAACAAATTTACATTTAATGTTCCCATTTCTCCACATTCAAAATTGGTTTTATCCATATCAATGCTTTGAATTTTTACATCATCGTTTACTCTATTTATATCCAGGTCTATGGATTCATAGTTACAATTTACATCTTCATCGCCATCTTCGTATGCCTTGACAAATAATCTTACATTGTCATTTTCTACATCAAATGGAATTTGTAATGTTAAATCTACAGATTGTTCGTCGTCTTCATCTCCTCTTTTATCTAATGATAATGTGTCTTCTACTGTAACTAATTCTTTATCATCTGTCATATCATATAATGTTGCTTCTACAACTACATCCATTTTTTTGTCTTTGAAATTTGTTACTGTAATAGTTGCATCTACTTCATCGCCTACATCATATTCATCTCCATCATCTGGATTGTCGATTTCAACTCTTATGTTTCCTGTGTTAGAACTTGTTATTGAATTACTGTCTGATCTTCTTCCGTCTTTACACATTTTTGGTTCTACTTCTATTTGTAAGTCAGATGTTTTCAATACATTGTTTCCTGATTTTACTGTTATATTACCATTGTATATGTTAACTTCTGTTTTCTTTGGAACATTAAGCTCTATTGAAACAGTTGTTGTATCACCTGGATTTAATAATGTTTTTCCTATTGATGGTTTTACTGTTATTGTATTAGAACCATCTGAGAAATCTCCTGATTGTTCAACTGCCAAACCTGATAATTCTACAGAACCTGTATTTGTTATTTCATAACTTGCAATATATGTTGTTTCATCTGCTGGCATTTTCAATGATAATTTTTCATTTGTTAATGAAGTTTTCATTGCTGTCTTTGATTTTACAACAATATTATAATTTTTTGAGTCTGTATTTGGTGTAGCTGCTCCATCTTTTATTGTAACTATTCCATTATAAGTTCCTGATCTTCTTGATTCAGAAGGAATTGTTATTTGGAAGGTTATGTCTTCAGTAGCACCAGCTGCGACTGTTTTACCCGCAATTGTTGGAGTTCCTAAAGTATAATCTCCTAATTTTAATTCATTGCTTGTAAAAGTTAAATCTGCTCCTGTTGCGCCACTATTTACAACTGTATATTTTACAGTTACTGTTTCTCCTAAGTCTACAGTATTTGAAGGTGTATATGTTGGACCTGTTACTGTAATACTTGGGATAGCTGCACTTGCAAATCCTGTTACTAGGAATAATGCAAATACTAATCCTAAAAATAATTTTTTCATAGTTTTACCCCCCTATGTATTTTGTATAGATTTTATCTTGTATACACTACAAAGTAGTCTTTTATAAATGTTTCTGTGTAGGGGTTGCACCCCTTACGACCCTGCTAGAGAAAAAAAGGTTAACACCTTCACGAACCTGTTAACAAAACCTGCATCCCTTACGACATAAGGGCTGCGCCTTTCATGAACCCAACAAACGACCTGCATTAAGAAAATATTTACTGTTAAATTAAAGAGTTTTTACAACTTTTCGCTTTCTTTTCAGGTTTTCTTTTTGGAAACCTATTCAGAAGACTGGAAAGCAAGTAAATCTTCTGTTGTAAGTTTTTTCTTTGTTTTTATCTTTTCTTCAACGTCTTTTGCTTTTTCTTTTAATAATTCACTATTTTTCTCTTTTCTTGTCTCTTTTTTCCTTTCTCTTGTTTCTTCTGTTCTTTCTGAGAATTTGCTTGATTCTTTTAGTTTTTCCTTTAATGAATTGTTTATTTCCAGGAATTCTTTTTTATAATCTAAAAATTTCTTGAAAGCTTCCTCTTCCTCTGTCTTTATTTTTTCTATTTCTGTGCTTAAAGCTTTAAATTTTTCAGAATGTTCAGAAGAACCTTCTGTTAATTTTTTATGAAATGAATCTGCTTTTTGTCTTGTTTCATCTATTTCTTTTGATATTAGGGATAATTTATCAATGACTTTTTTTAGTTCTGATGAAGCACTATATTCTTTTCTTAATTCCTTTATTTTCTTCATCATTGATTTTTCTTTTTCCATTGAAAGAGCTTCTGTTTCTATTTTATACTGCATGCTGTCAATCAAACTTTTAATAGAAGAAGGGTCTTTTATGATATTATGCTTTTGCATAAAATCTTTTTTTTCCTGATTGAGCTTTTTTGCTTCTTCAACTAATGTTTTAACTTTTTTATTTAGTTCATCCCTATTTGATTTATTCTCTTTAGAACTAGATGTATTTTCCTTTAATGATTTAATTTCAGTAATTAAAGAATTAGTTTTTTTCTTGAGTTCTTCTTTTTTATTGTAGAAAAGCTCTTTTTTTTGGTTTATATCATTAAGTCTTGTTTTTAACTCTGATATTTCCTTCTTCAAACTACTTTTTTCTTTATTCTCTTCCATTTTGCGTCTAAATTTCTAAGCATGTTGCTAAAAATGAAAAAAATTAGCCAAATAGGCTTCCAAGACCTGCGGCTGCCGCACTTTCATCAACTTTCTTTTCTTCCTTTTTCTCTTCTTTCTTCTCTACTTTTGCTTCATGTGTTGATGCTACTACAGCTGATGCATTCTTTATTTCTTCATCAATATTAACGCCGTCTAATGCAGAGACTATTGCCTTTATTTTAGCATGGTCTATTGTGACACTGACTGCTGTTAATACTTTAGTCATATGCTCTTCATCTATTTTCTTTCCTGCTTTGTGTAATAACATTGCAGCGTGCATATACTCCATTTTTATTTTCCTCCCTGATTATAACTTTATTTTATTTTTTATTGCTTTAACTTCATTGTCTGCTTTTGCAATTAATTTTGAAACATTATCTTTTGTAGGATATTCTATTGATACTGACAATGTTAATGCTTCTCTATAAGCTAACACTAATCTTCTAATATATTCTGCTTCATCTACATCCAAAATATCCTTTTTATAAAGTGTTCCTTTATCATAAAATACTAATACATTAAGACCAATTTCCATTGGTTCTACACCTAATTTTGATAATAATTCAGCTGCTTTTCCTGAAATTTCTTCGCCTTCATGAGCTAGGACTTTATCTTTTTTAATTGCAATTTTTCCTTGTTCTACTGCTGCAACTATTCCTAATTGGCCTAATTCTCCAATAATTGGGCCTGGTGTAAAATTAGTAGGACCTGCTTCTATGATTAAATCACGAGGTGCTTTTTGCCCTGGCTTTGCTTTGCTCTTTGATTTTGATTTTCTGATTTCTTTTGATAATTTAAATGGATCATTATTTGAAAATAAAATTGCTGGATTTGAATCTTTTAAAAAAGGCTCCAAAGATGATAAATCTTTTTCTGCTTTTATTTCACTTATTGCTATTTTAACAAATCTTTTCTTGAAATTTCTTATTGTTAATTCTTTTTTTAATTTTGCTCTTATTGCTTGCAATTGTCTGGAAGGCAAGCTAGTTAAATCAGCAATACCAATAACAGAGTACTTTCTAAGCAACTCTTTAAGTTTTTCAACTTCGCTTCTTTTAGCTTCATTTATTCTTGGCTGGTTTTTTGGCATTTTATATAAGGGTTCCACCCTTCATGAACCTGGAATCCTTTATGGACCTGGAATCCTTTATGGACTTGGAATCCTTTATGGACTTGGAATCCTTTACGAACCTGTTTTCTTTTTTAGGTTCTTTTTTTGTTTCTTTTACTACTTTTGCTAAAATATCTTCTTTCTTTGCTCCAACTTTTATTGCTGGGCCCATTGTAAGCTTGAATATTACCTCGCGAACATTTGCTTCTTCTTGAGGCAATGCATGAATTAAAGCATTGTAAATTAACATTGTATTTTCTAAAATATTTTCATCACTCATGTTTTCTTTTCCAACAGGAGTTTTTATTACTAATTCTTTTCTTGTTTTTATCTGGACTAAAGAATTAAATTTTTCTTTTACCTGCTCTAAATTAGAATTTGGCAAAACAACTCCACCTGCTTTTGGATTTGGCATTTTACCTCTAGGACCTAGAATTTTACCGAATGCTGTTGCTATTCCAGCCATTAAATTTGCCTGAGCAATAAAGAAATCAAATTGATTAGAAAGTCTTTTTACTTCTTTCTGGTCTTTTTTTAATACTTCTAATTCTTCTATGTTAACTACTTTATCAAAAATCTTTGCTGATGTTTCTAATTCCCGACCTACAATAGCGCAAATCTTTGGCTTTTTTATTTTATGAGGCACTGTAATAAATAAGTCCATATTTTCATTTGGATTTTTAAGATTAAGATTTTTTAAATTAACAATCATATCTAAGGTCTGGTTGAATTTCTTTTTAGGAGAATGTTCTTTTACAAGTTTTATTGTTTCTAATATTTGACCTTTATCCAATTTATTTCCCTCCTACTGAACTATTGTAGTTGTACGGGTTAGGGTTGCACCATAAGGGATTCTCCCTTCATGAACCCAAAATATCTTCACGAACCTGCTAAAAACTTAATCAGGTAAAAGGTAAAGAAAAAATTAGCTTTATAAACTTTTGCTTGGTTTTATTAAAATGAGACCTGTTACTTATTATAGTACAAATAATAAATTAGAGATAGTAAATTTTCAAACTGCTTTATTAAACGGAATGGCTTCTAATTATGGTTTGTATATGATGGCTAGAGGGAATGTTCCTAAACTATCTTCTGAACAAATAAGAGATATGTCTCAGCAATCATATTCACAAATTGCATTTCAAGTTCTTAATCTATTTCTTGGTTCTGAAATTCCTTTTGCAAAACTTGAAGAATTATTAAATGATGCATATTCTGAAGATAAAATTCTAACTAATGTTCAGCATGTTACTGATAGAACTCATATTTTGTGGTTAACTAATGGACCTACATATTCATTTAAAGATTATGCTGCGAGATTTTTTGGAAGAGCACTTAATTATTTTCTTGGTGAAAGAAGCCTTAAAAGAATGGTTATAGTTGCAACTAGCGGTGATACTGGCGGTGCTGTTGCTGATGCTTTATATGGCTTAGATAATGTTGATAATATTGTATTCTTTCCTAAAGGTTTAGTTAGTGATGGTCAGAGAAGGCAAATGACTACATTAAAGGGAAATGTTTATGCTTTTGAAGTAAATGGAGATTTTGATGTTTGCCAGGCACTTGCAAGGATTATTTTAGGTGATAAAAAATTTGCAGGTGAAATATTTGGGGATGAAGAAAGAATAACTTCTGCTAATTCAATTAGTGTTGGAAGATTATTGCCCCAAGCTGTTTATCCTTTCTTTGCTTATTCAAGAATTGCAAATGGAGAACAAGTAATTATGAGCATACCTTCTGGAAACTTTGGGGATATGATGGGAACTGTAATTGCAAAAGAAATGGGTTTGCCTATTGGAAAAATTATTTGTGGAGTGAATGAAAATACTGAATTTCCTGATTTTTTAAGAACTGGAAAATATGTTGTTAGTAGTTCTAAAGAATCACCATCTTCAGCAATGATTGTTTCTCATCCAGGTAATTTAGCAAGGTTAATTGATTTTTATAATGGACATATGTTTGATGAAAGAGACCCTATAACTAAAAAAGTTATTAGAGAAGGAATTATTGATATTATGCCTGATATTGATGCAATGAGGCGAGATATTGTTTCAATAAGTGTAACTAATCCAGAACATTATAAAACAATGAAAGATGTTTATGAACGATTTGGAGTTATTCTTGATCCTCATGGAGCAGTAGGGTGGAGAGCTTTAGAACATTTTATTGAACCTTCTCAATTGGCAGTTATTTATGAAACTGCTGATCCTGGAAAATTTCCAGAAGATGTTCAAAAAGCAATAGGATTTGCTCCTGAATTGCCTATGGGTATGAAAAGACAAGCAGAGTCTGAAGAAAGAATTTACTCTATTACAAGCGAGCCTGAACATACTTTAGAAGGAATTAAATTAAGCGATGAACAAATTAAAGAAGCTAAAATGAAAATAAGAGAAATTTTTTCAAAATAAATTTATCGAGTTTTTTTGCCTTGAGCTGCGAAAGATAAAATGCGAGCTGCTGATTCTTGTTCTCTTTTTCTCTTTTCTTGTTCTTCTGGGCTTATTGTTCTATTACCTGTTGTAATTGCAATATGCTGTCTTTGCTGTGTTACTGGTTCAGAATGTGATTGATATGAAGATTGAGAAGAAGGCTGTGGCTGAAATACTGGTTTTTGTTGCTCTGGCTGCTGATAAGAAGGCTGTTGCACTGGTTGAGATTGTTCTTGTTGTTGTGGCTGAACTGGTTGCTGTTGTGGTTGCTGATAAGAAGGCTGTGATTGCATAGGCATTGGTCTATTGTTAGGAAAGATACTTGAAGAATTATCAGAAAAAATACTTCTTGTATTTGGTCTGCTGAAAATACCTGGCTTTATATCTTCAAATTCGTGACCGCAGCTTGGGCATTTTACCATAGTGGGATTGCAGAATCCTTTGATTTATAAAAAGCTAACCTACTACTTAAGAAAAATAACACTTTTTCATAATACTTTTTTTAATATAATCATTCTTATAAATCAAATTTTAACTCCAAGAAAATGGATGATGTGATAATCTATTTTAGATATTCTTTTTACTTTAATAATTTGAATGGTAATAAGGGTAGTGTTATTCCTGCTATTGTTGAAAGTATACGAGGAACCAGGGAACAGTATCCTGTTTCTTCTGACAGGTTTAGATGGGAAGGAGATGTTTTATATTATGAACCTGGGGGTAAATAGGGATAATGGTTCTCTTATCTTTGAAACGCAGAATGATAAGCTTTTATCCAGAGAAGCTCAAAATTTGATTTTTATTAATCTTTCAAGAAGAGGTATTCCTAGCATAGATGTAAAAATTGAATTGAAAAGCGTTAGTTCATAGATAAATATTTATACTTGTAAAATTACTTTTTTTTATGAAAACTTTAATTTTAAAGTATGCATTGCAAAATGCAGTCAAGTTTAATGGGAAGGCAAGTGAAGGCGCTGTTATTGGAAAAATATTATCTGAAAAGCCTGAACTTAAAGAAAAAATTAAAGATTTAATGAAAGATATTAAAGATACTGTAAAAGAAGTTAATTCCTGGACATTAGAAAAACAGATTCATGAAATAGAGAAAATTGACCCTGAATTATTAGATAATAAAAAAGAAGAGAAAAAAAGAGAATTGCATGAATTAGAAAATGTTCATCATGGAAATGTTGTGATGAGGTTTGCACCAAATGCAAATGGTCCTTTAAGTTTAGGAAGAAGCAGGCAGGCATTATTGAACTGGTTTTATGTTAAAAAGTATAAAGGAAAATTTATTTTAAGATATGATGATACTGATCCTAAAGGAAAATATCCTTTAAAAGATGCTTACAAATGGATTGAAAATGACTTGAAATTTTTAGGTGTTAATATTTCCAAGAAAGTTATACAATCTTCAAGGCTAAAAATTTATTACAAATATGCTGAAACTGTTATTAAAAAAAATTGGGCTTATATTTGCACTTGTGATGTTAAAGAATATAGAAAATTAAGAGATAAAAAAATAGAATGTCCTTGCAGGAATTTAAGTGTTACAGAACAATTGGAAAGATGGAAAAAAATGTTTACTTCCTATAAAGAAGGTGAGGCTGTTTATAGAATAAAAACAAATATTATGGATAGCAATCCTGCTGCTCGGGACTGGCCTGGATTCAGGATTGTAGATAATAAAAATAATAATCATCCTTTAGAGAAAAATGCTAAAGTCTGGCCTTTGTTAAATTTTGCTTCTGCTGTTGATGACAAATTATTAGGGGTTACTCATATTATCAGAGGAATTGACTTACAAATTTCTGATGTAAGACAAAAATATCTTTATTCTTATTTTAACTGGAATTATCCTGAAACAATTTACACTGGAAAATTAATTTTTAATGATATTAAAAGCACTTCTAAGACTAGAGCATTAATTAAACAAGGAAAATTATTAGGATGGGATGATCCTAGATTATTGACAATATTAGCTTTGAAAAGAAGAGGGTTTAAGGCAGAAGCTTTGTCTAAATTCATATTTGATTTAGGAATGAATAAAAATAATATCAATGTTAGTTTTGATACACTTTCTTCTTATAATAAAGAAGAAGTTGATGAAAAAGCTAACAGGTATTTTTTTGTTTTGAATCCTGTTCAAATTAAAGTTTCTAATGCACCTAAACAGAAAGTTGAATTAAACCTGCATCCTGAATTAAGGAAAAAAGGAAGGAAGTTTAATACTTATGAAAATTTTTTAATTGAAAGAAAAGATTTTGACATGCTTAATGAGAATAAACTTTATAGATTAATGGATTGCTTGAATTTTACTCTTGAAGCGAGTAAATTTACTTTTCATTCCAGGACACATGATGAATATAAGGGCAAAGGAGAAAGAATAATGCACTGGCTGCCTGAAAATGAGAAAATAAATGTTGAAGTTTATTTAGAAGATGGTTCTATTGTTAATGGTTTTGGAGAGAAAAACTTGCTTAAGGTAAAAGAGAATGAAGTTATTCAGGCTGAAAGATTTGGATTCTTAAGACTTGATAAAAAACTTAAAAATAAATTAGTTTTCTTTTTTGGACATAAGTGAGGTTTTTCTTTTGTAAAAGAAAAAGTCCTGAAAAAGAAAACACTAAGAAAAATCTTCGATAAAAAGAAAGCAGAATGTCTTTAGGAAAAAGAAAAATTACTTTTCAATAAACATTAAACATAGAGTTGATAAGTTATATCTGGAACATTTGGTTGTTCATAAGGTCTTTCCTGATAAATACCATTTTTAGTAAAACATTCTAAAATTAGGTTAGAATCCTGCTTTTCCCAAGCATCTTTGTACTTTTTCATTACTTTTTTTATTTGAGTTGTATTCATGCTAAAAAGAAGGACTGTCACTTTTAAATTTATTAAGAGTGATCTATTTTTATATTTATTAAAAAAATCTGTATAACAATGCAATATGAGATTATTATAACTTCATAAGAAAACATCAAGCTATAAACAAATGCCCTTATGAATTGGCTACTGATTTGAAGTTAGAGGGTAATAAATGGCTTGATTTGATATCACTCTCTTCAGGTAAATTTGTTTGAGAAAGATTTATATATAAAAATTACATAATATTTATTAATACAAGAGGGGTGATATGTCTATGTCTAAAAAAGAAGAAGAACTTAAAATTCTAGAAAAAGAAATTGAACAACTCTTAAAAGAAACTGAAAAGAATATAGAAGATACAAAAAAAGTAAAAAATGAAGGTAAAAAATTATTTTTCCTTTGATTTTAATTTTATCATTTTTTCCTTTAATTTTATCATTATTTCACTTAATTTTTTAGAAAGTCTAGACATATTATCACTATAACTTTCTAATCTATAATCTACTAAACTTTCTATCCATTGTATCTGTTCTTTATCATATCTTCTTTTAATTTCTAAAATAAACTTTTCTAATGATGCTGTTAAAATTACAATTAGGGCAAAAATACTAATTATTAAAACAAGAATTTTGCTATTTTCTTGATATATATAAGTTAAAATAATTAAAAATGCTTGTTCTATTGCAAATAAAAAACTAAAGAAAAGACTAAATACACTTTCATTATTTTTAATAAATTCTCTACATTTAGAAATTCTTTTATTTAAGAAATTTAATACATTTTCTAAATAAACTAAAATTACCAACATTAACAGAATAAAGTTTAGAATCCAAATTCCCTGAGTCATTCTTTTACTTAAAAATTCAATTATTAAACAATTATTAGGTTATAAAAACTATATTAAAAAATCATTTTTCAACAACACAAACCACAATATTACTATCTTCAAACTTTTTGAGCAAAGCAAACCTAGATTTCTTTTAATCTCTTATTTAAGTGCTTTAATCCCTTTGGTTCTAACTCTTTCATCTTTCTTTCAAGATTTTTTTCACCTTTGATTTTTATCATGTTTTTACTAAAGAAGTAGGAACTTAAAAATTTAACTCTTAGCACCCTTTAAGGTAACAATGCAACACAATGCAACTCAAGCAATAGTTTTATAAATACGTGTTTGAAATTTTATTTATACTTTAAACTAGGAGGATTAAAATGGCAGAAGTCTCAAAAGAGAAACAAGAGAGAGCTTATGAAGCTATTGAAATTGCTAAAAAAACTGGCAAATTAAAGAAAGGGGTTAATGAAGTTACCAAATGTGTTGAAAAAGGACAAGCTAAATTAGTTGTTATAGCTGATGATGTAAATCCAAAAGAAATTCTTATGCATTTACCTTTATTATGTGAAGAGAAGAAAATTCCTTGCATAAATGTAGGAAGCAAAGAAGAATTGGGAGCGGCTGCTGGTTTAGGTTTAGCTACATCTGCTGTTGCAATAGTTCAAGAAGGCGAATCCAGACACATAATTAAAGAATTGAGCCTTTCTTAATAAGAAAGTCTTCATCGAAAGAAAAATAAAATGGCAAAAAAAGAATTTAAGAAAGAAGAAAAGAAAAGTTCTCAGCAACAATCTAGAGAAAGAGGACAACAACAAAGTAATACTACTCAGATTGATAAAAGAGAAATTATGGGTATTAAGAGTTCTGGTGGATTATTTTCATTAGCATTTCCTGCACAAGTAGAGGAAATTTCAGGAAGAACTGGAATGAGGGGAGAAGCAACTCAAGTTAGATGCAAAGTTCAGGAAGGAAGAGATGCTGGAAAAGTATTAAGAAGAAATGTCAAGGGTCCTGTCAGAATAGGCGATATTTTAATGTTAAGAGAAACTGAGATAGAAGCTAGAAAATTAATGCAAGGACGTAAATAAATGGTAAAATGCACATTTTGCGGTGGACAGTTGCCTAAAGGCGCTGGAAAGATGTTTGTCTTTGTTACTGGCAAGATTAATTATTTTTGCAATTCTAAATGTGAGAAAAATGCATTAAACTTGCATAGAAAAGCAAGAAATGTCAAGTGGACTGCTAATTTTGAAAAAGGCAAGCCAATTGCGGCTAAAGAAAATAAAGAAGAATCTAAATAAATGCTAAAACTAATTAGTATTGGTTTGAAACTAAAAGATATTACTTTAGAAGCTTTAGAAGAAATTAAAAGTTCTGACATTGTTTATTTGGAAGGATATACTTCTTTAGGTGCTTCTGTAAATGAATTAGAAAAATTAACTGGAAAGAAGATTGTTAAATTAAACAGAGAAGAAGTTGAATCTGACAAACTTGTTAATGAAGGCAAGAAAAAAAATGTTGCTTTGCTTATTTATGGTGATGTTTTTTCTGCTACAACTCATTTAAGCTTGATTGAAGGAAATGTTAAAATTGTTAATGGGATTTCTATATTTACCTCTATTGGGAGGACTGGATTAAGTCTTTATAATTTTGGAAAAGCAATTTCTATTCCTTTTTCTTTAGTTAAAAGCCCTATTGACTCTTTAAAAGAGAATATGAAACTAGGATTACATACTTTGCTTTTATTAGATTTGGACCCTATAAATAATAAATTTTTAGATGCTGTTGCTGCTTTGAAGTATTTGAAAGAGAACAAGATTAATAGCAAAATTATTGTTTGCTCTGCTTTAGGCACTGAAAATGAGAAGATTGTTTATGGAAAAATTGATGACTTGATTAAGCTTAAATTTGATGTATTTCCTCAATGTTTGATTGTTCCTGGAAAAATGCATTTTATGGAAGAAGATTATTTAGTGAGATTTGAAAAATGAGAAAACTACTCTTTAGTTTACTTATTGTATTAAGTTCATGCGGTTTAAGAAGTGAAAGACTAGAAAATCCTGATTTTCCCAAATGGAAACAAAATGTAGATACTTATTGCACTTATCTTGATGGAGCAAGAGAAATGAGACTAATTGATAGCCATGAAAAAGTATACATTATAAGAGATACTAGGAAAGATGAATATTTAGTTGATAGGGATTCTTGTGTTGATGAAATTTACATATTGCCTGATATTACTAAAAATTTGAAAGGAAAGTTTACTAGAACTGCTGAAAATAGAATGATTGATTTCTTATATGATGCTGAAAGAAGAAGACAATAAAGGAAACTTTCAAATAAACTAATAAATTTAATCTAAATTATAATTCAATGTTAAAAGAAAAATTAAATGAAGATAAAAAATTATTAGCTATTTGGGCTATAAAATGCAGTGAAAGAGTGCTTCCTTTTTTTGAATCATATTCTCATGATGAGAGGCCGAGAAAAGCTATTGAAACCTGCAAAGAATGGATTAAAACAGGCATCTTTAGCATGAAAGTCATAAGAACAGCTTCATTAGATAGTCATAAGGCTGCTAGTGAAGTAAAAGAGAATGATAAATCTTGTTTTGCTGCTCATGCTGCTGGACAGGCTGTTGCAACTTGCCATGTTAAGGAACATGCTTTTGGGCCTGCTTATTATAGCCTTAAGATTGCTGCTCTTGATAGTGAAGATAAGGTTATTGAAGAGTTTAAATGGCAATCAGAAAATCTTCCAGAACATCTAAGAAAAGAATGGGCTGAATGGAATAATAAACGATTGCCCAAGAATTTGAAGAAGTATTGGATTAAATTCTTAAACAGGTAAATTTATAAATAGTTTTTAGAGTTTATGAATATGGCAGTTAAATTAACTAAATATGAGAAAGCTAGAGTTATTGGTGCTAGAGCATTGCAAATAGCTATGGGTGCTCCTATTTTAGTAAAATTAACCAAAGAAGATTTTGAGAGAATAAAATACAGCTCAATTGAAATTGCTAAACTAGAGTTTGATTCTAACATGTTGCCTATAACTGTCAAAAGACCTTTACCTTCTGCTAAATGAACTTTCCTTTAGAAATAATTGTTAAAACTGGGAAAAGTAAAACTGAGATAATTAAAGAAGTAAGGGTTTTGCACCCTTCACGAACCCGCGAAACTAATATTGTTTATTTGAATGTTAAAGGAATGCCTATTGACAATGAAGCTAATGTTGAGATTATCAAGTTTTTTTCTAAATTAACTGGAAAAAGAGTTAAGATTGTTTTTGGTTTGAAAAGTAAGAAAAAAGTTGTTGATCTTTGTTAATATTGTTATTATTCTTAAGTGATTAAAATAGAAAGAATTATAAACCAAAGATAAAAACAATAGCTGATGGTAAAAGGAAAAATTTCATTTAGAAATCTTGAAATGGATTTAGCAAGATATCCTGAAGTTTTACGAGCTTCTGAAACAGATGGAGCTATACATTATCAAAGACAATACTGTAATGAATTAAATTTAGATGAACCTGAAGCTTCTTTTGTTTATTTTAAAGATAACATATGGCTTAAATTGAGAAATACAATTGATAAAGGTTGTGAGTTATATTTTGCAACTAAACCTGGAGAGGATCTTAGGGAAGGAAGTGTTATTGGATTTAATATAAGTATTATAGCTAATATTGATGATGAATTGAAAAAATTTTTAGCTGCCTTAGATGAAAAAGCAGTATTTTATCATACTCATCCAAAGGTGGGTAATGTAGGACCTGAACATCTTGATATTTGCCCCTCTAAACAAGATTTCTATTCTGCTGGAAGATTTTCTCTTGATTTTTTGGTTGGCGATAAAATATTTATTGAAAATGGATTATTTGATTATTTTGGGATAATTTCACATTTTGGGGTTACTGCCTTTGCTCCTACTAGGGCTTTTTATTCAAGATTAATAGATAAAATAGTGCCAAAAATGCCATTTTTGTCAGAAAGATTTATTACTCATCAAAGTTTAATTGCCTTCAGAGAAGCAAACCTTTTTTTCTTAACTCATTTTCAACCAGGAGTTAATAAAGTATTGGATACAGAGGTTGCTAATGGAAATTTTCGTGTCCGTTTTATTCCTTTATGGTATTATAATAATTTTGAAGCTCCTGTTTAATTATCTTGTTTGATTTATTTTCTTAGGTAATTTTTATAAATAAGAGATATATTTTATAATAATATGGTTAAAAGATATATTAAAAGAAAGGGCAAAACTTATGGGCCTTATCATTACAAAAGCAAAAGAATAGGAAAACAGGTAAAGTCTATTTATGTTGGAAAAGAAGAGAATGGGAAAATAAAGAAAAGAAAGCATTCTAAGGTTCAAAAAGTACATGAAGCAAAAGAATATCACTTTAAAGATAAAAGAGTACATGAATTCAAATTATTATTAAGAAAAGCTGATTCTCTATTAATTGAGAATAGAGTTGCTGAAGCAATGCAAGTTTATACTGAATTAACTAATTTATACAAAAAAATAAAAGATGAGAAAGAGAAATTGGAATTATATGAAAGAGCAAGAATGATTTATGATAGAATAAGATTACAATCTGGATAATTTATTTAATATTTCTTTTTCGCTTTTTTCTATTTCTGGAGATGAGAATTCTGATTTTCTGCTGATTAACTTTTCTTTTCTTTCTTCTAAAATATCAATATGCATTAATGGTTCTGGTCTTATTGGCTTTACTTGGATTGATTCATTCTCTTCTTCTTTTAATTTTGGGATTTCTTTTTTTATGAATAATGATCTTATTTTAGTCATCTGAGAAGGCTTGATTAAATCTAAATCATGTTCATCTAATTCATAGGGTATTGGTGGTTCTAGCATAGTGGAAGATAGGTGTTGGAGTATAAAAATTTATTTATTAAGACTTTTTGATTGATTATTATGAAATTTGGACATATTGCTGATTGTCATATAGGTGGATGGAGAGAACCTAAACTAAAGGAATTAACTATAAAGACATTTAATGAGGCTGTTAATATCTGCATTAAGAAACATGTTGCTTTTGTTTTGATTTCAGGTGATTTGTTTAACACTTCTGTGCCTAGCATTGAGCTGATTTCTGAAGTTGCTTCTATTTTAGGAAAATTAAAGGAAAGAGATATTGAAGTTTATATTGTGCCTGGAAGCCATGATTTTTCACCTTCTGGGAAAACAATGCTTGATGTTCTGGAAAAAGCTGGCTTATTGAAAAATGTTTTTTTAATTGAAGATGGAAAATTGAAGTTTACTATAGATAAAACTAATACTAAAATTACTGGATTATTGGGGTTAAGAAATAATCTAGAGAAATCATTTTATGAAGATTTAGGATATTTAGATGATGAAGAAGGATTCAAGATTTTTATGTTTCATACTACTATAAATGAAATTAAACCCAAAGACATGGAAAAAGTTGAAGGGCAGAGTATACATTCATTGCCTAAATCTTTTGATTATTATGCTGGCGGGCATGTTCATTATGTAAAAGAAATTGATTTTGGAAAAGGAAAATTAGTTTATCCTGGCCCATTATTTCCTAATAATTTCAAGGAATTAGAAGAGTTAGGAAAAGGAAGCTTTTACATTGTGGATGATAAATTAAATCTTGAGAAAATTGAGATTGAATTAGTTAATGTAAAAATATGCTTTTTTGATGCTAATTCAAAAACACCCAATGAAATTGAGAATGAGATTATTGAAACTATTCATGATTTTAATGATAAAATTTTAATGATTAGGATTGAAGGGATATTGAAAATTGGGAAGCCTTCTGATTTAAACTTTAACAGAATAAATGAATATTTTAAAGATGCTTATTGTGTTTTGATTAATTCAAATAAATTAACTGCTGAAATTTTTGATGAAGATGTTAAAGAAAATATTAGTGAGATAGAAGATGAGGTTATTACTAAACTTGAAAATTCTGATGGCCTTGATGAGATATTAAAAGCATTAGATTATGAGAAAAGCGATGATGAAAAATCTAGCGATTTTGAACAAAGATTGTTTAAGAATTTTATAAAACATATGAAATTAGAGGAAGTTTTCAAAGATGATTATTAAAAAAGTTAAATTACATAATATAAGAAGCTATACTGATGAAGAGATTAATTTTCCTGAGGGAAGTCTATTATTAAGCGGTGATATTGGCTCTGGGAAAACAACGATTTTATTAGGTATTGAATTTTGCTTGTTTGGATTAAGGAAGAATGAACTTTCAGGAGAAGCATTATTGAGAAAAGGAGCTAAAGAAGGATATGTTGAGATTGAATTTTTTTTGGATTCTAAGATTGTGATTAAAAGAAATTTGAAAAGAAGCGGTGATTCTGTTGGGCAGGAAAATGGTTTTATTATTATTGATAATGAAAAGATAGAATTAAGTCCTTTAGAAATAAAGCAGAAAGTAATTGAATTATTGCAATATCCTGCTGAACTTATTTCTAAGTCCAAGGATTTTATTTACAGGTATACTGTTTATACACCACAAGAGGAGATGAAGGCTATTCTTAATGAAGATAGTGAAGTTAGATTAGATACATTAAGGAGAGTTTTTGGGATTGATAAATACAAAAGAATAAAAGAAAATTCCAAGATAATTTCTCAGAGGTTTAGAGAAAGAATTAAAAATTTTGAAGGAAGACTTTCTAATTTTGATTATTTATCCAATGAACTTAAGATAAATGAGAAATATCTTGAAGTTGAGAAAAATGAGATTATTCCTGTTTTGATTGAGATTGAGAAAAATACTTTAGAAATTAATGAGAAAAAAGAGAAAGTTAAGAAAATACAGGAGAAAATTGAGAACAGGAACAAGATAAACAAGGATTTGGAAATAAAACGATTATCTTTGAAATTTAAGCTTGAGAAAATTGAAAGAAATAAAGATGAAATCAAGAAAATTGATGAAGATGTTTTGAAATTAACTAATGAGATTAAAGATGTTGAATTTGAACCTTCTGTTTTAATCGAGATTAAGAAAAAGATTGATGAATATGATGCTGAAATCAGGAAGATTGATTCTGAAGTTTATAGCTTAGATTCTTTAATTAAAACTAATAATGAAAATATAAGCAAAATTGAAAGCATGAAACTATGTCCTATTTGCAAGCAGGATGTAAATGATGGGCATAAAAAAACAATAAGAGATGAAGGTCTTTTTAAAATAAATGAGAGTAATGAAAGAATTCTTATTTTAAACACTAAGAAAAATGAAATTAAAGAGAAACTAGCTCTTGAGAAGAAAATATATGATTCTATTATGGAAAGAAAATCACTTTTTGAAGCCATGAAGTTAAGAAAAAGAAGCCTGGATGAGAAAAAAACAATGAAAGAGAATTTATTTAATGAAATCTTAAAATTTGATAATGAGATTTTAAAGTTTAATGAAGAGATAACTGCACTTGAAATTATTTTAAGCGAGATAAAAGATATTTCTGATGAAAATGAAGTTAAAGAACTGGATAATTTAATGAAGATTTTGAAAAGCTTTGAGATAAAAAAAGCCGAAATTAATACTAAAATAAGAAATTATGAAACAAAAATCAAAGAAGTTAAAGGAAGGATTGAAGAACAGATAATTACGAGAAATAAACTTGAAAAACTTTTAATGCTGAAGAATTATATTGAAAATGATTTTTTGAATGCTTTAATTGAAATTGAAAGAAAAGTAATGCTAAGAATAAATTATGATTTTAACAATTTATTTTCTAAATGGTTTGAATTATTAGTTGAAGGGCAGAATATTAAAGTGAGATTAGATGATGAATTTTCAGTTATTATTGATGAGAATAATTATCTTATTGATTACAATCATTTAAGCGGGGGAGAGAAAACAGCTATTGCACTTGCTTATAGACTTGCTTTAAATCAGGTTATTAATAATTTAGTTTCTACTATCAAAACCAAAGACTTGATTATATTAGATGAGCCAACTGATGGATTTAGCGAGGAACAGCTTGACAGGTTAAAAGTTGTTTTGGATGAACTACAAATTAAACAGATTATTATTGTAAGCCATGAAGCGAAGGTTGAAGGCTTTGTTGATAATGTTATAAGGATTGAGAAGAAAAATCATGTAAGTAAAGTTTTTAGATAAGTTTATATTTTTTCTTATCTGAAAATTTAAATGGGAAATGATCCTTCTATGTTGCCTGCGTATATTGCAGTGGGTCTTAGTGCTACTGCTTTTGGTTTTGCTTTATATGATAGACTAAAACAACCTAGACCTGAAGAATATACAAAAATTAGAGCTAATTTGTTAAATCTCAAATCTGATTTGGAAAGAAAACTTTCCTTTGTTAATCCTTTGAATGTAGAACAACATGCAGTCTTCGAAGATGCAATTGGTTTAGTTGATGATATTTTGAAACAATCACCTCGCAGAATTGTTCGTGGGTTTGAAGATGTACTTGCTAATGTTAGAATTGCTGTTGAATCTTATATGCCTCCTGAATATTGATTTTTTCTTAAGCAACTTTTTTAAATAAATCTGAAAGATAAAATTTATATACTAAAAAGATTGTTTTAAATTAGATGATTAAGATTGATTTGAATTTCAAGAGAATTATTGGCGGGATTCAGGTTATTGGTGGTTTAGTTTGTTTGGGGTTTTCTTATTTTTTTAGTGATTCTTTGGGTGTAGTTATACCTGTAGGTACAACTACTGAACTTTGGGTTTTTAATCGATTTGTTGAAATCGAAAATTTTCTTTTAGTATTAATTTTTATAGCACTTATCATATTTGGAATATCACAAATTTTGCAAGGACTGGTTAATATTAAAGAAAACTAATTCTTCCACAATTCATCAAAATATAATTTAAGAGCTTCTGAAATATTCTTGTTTTTTATAATGATAACATAAGGTGTTTCTTCTGCTGAATATATTGCTATCTTATTTTTAAAAATAGTAAAATTAACATTGGTTTTTATTTCTTTTAGCGCTTTTATTTTGACTTTTGAATTAGAGTATAAATCTTTTATTGATTCTTTATTTTTTACAGAAGTTATTATTTTTCCTTCAATGTTCTTTTTATTTAATTCTTTCAAATAATGCTTATACTCAAATTTAAGCTTGTCAAAAATGCTTAAATTTCCACCTAATGTGCAAAAGGAATCTGATTCCAAAAAATCTCTCACATAAACTCTTAAACCATCCTTGCCTTCGTAAACATTGACTAGATTTTCTTCTTCTGGCGATTCTTTTATTTTTTTTAAATCTTCAACTATTTTTTCTAATTTGGTCTTTTTTTCTTCAAAGTCCTTAAGAAAATTTTCAGGAGAAGAAGCAAAAAATACTCTTTTCCCTTCTTTTTTTATATAATTTAATAGCCCTTTATTTACCAAGCTGGTTGTAATGCCATAGCAAAAAGAACGGTCTATTGTTAATTTTTTAGCAAGCTTTCCTGCTGTCTGGCTTGGATTTTTTAATAATTCTAAATAAATCTCTGCTTGATTCTTTGTCAATCCTATATCTATTAGTTCTTCTACTTTCATAATTTTAGGATAATTTTACTCTTAATAAATGTTGTTGTTACTCACTACAACTATGTTTTATATCTACTAAATACTGAATTTTTAAGAGGTGAAAATGGAGGATAAAATGTCTAGAGTATCAAAACAAATGAGAGAAAATGAATCACTTACACGATATATATTTGAAGATGGTATTGAATTAGTTGAAGATTCAAAATCTAGGATAATAGCTTTTAAAGATTCGAAAGAGGGAATTCCTGATTTTATTAATACACGGACAAGATTAATGCCGTCTTATCAGGTAACTGGTTCTATTCCTTATCCTTTTGTAAATACTCAAGGAAAACTTTTAGAAGATCCGCGAGTAGGAAGTTGGTTAGTTATTTTCAGACCATTTTGTGATGATGGTTATGATCGAGCAAGCGAAAGTACCATAAGAGAAATCGATAAACATTTCATTTTACCAGAAATAAAACATCATCCTAAGGGAATAAAAGAGTTTCAAAAAAGGTTTGCAAAACAACCAATTCCATATTCACCTTTTATTAAAGAAATAATAGACTTTCCGAAAATAAAAATGATGCCAAAGGTAAGTATAATAGGAATGCATTATGCTTTAGGTGTTATGGTTGGAATAAGTGATAGAGGTTTTGACACTAAGGGGGATATTGCCTTATTAACAACTGCAACTGCTTCTCTTTTTTCTGGTTGGAATATGGGAAATATACCTAATTATACTGCATACGGATGTGGATTAGCAACTGCTTATGCTGATAAAATTTTACACTTTATCACAAAAAGTTAGTTTTTCCTTAAGAATTTTAGAGAATTATTATCTTCTTTGGGTTCTTGCTCTTTGTGGAGTTGAAGGACTTCTTGCTCTTTGTGGAGTTGCTGGTTGAGAACCATAAATTTGTGTTCTTAAATCTTGCATATTTGCTGCCATTGCTCCAACTAAAGAATCTATTTTTGCATCATAGTTTGTCCAATTCCTTGCTTGGAGTCTTGAAACAGAATCTACACCTGCCTGTATCTTTCTTTTGTCTGCATTTCTCCTAACTGTAGCTAATGAAAAATCTACATTAGCTATATTATTATCTTCTGCAGCTAAAATATCTGTTAAATAATTTGTTGCATTATCAGCACCGTTAGATATAACTCTTATTTTTGCTTCTTCATATCTTAGATGTATGCCACCATGATATCCAAATGCCTCTCCAATTTCTGATTGCATTCTTTCATGGGCACTAAGATGCTCTTGTTGTATTCTTTCCATACGTTGCATTATTCCTTCCTCTGCTAAAGCATTTCCTGCATAAAGCAAAGAACCTACTGAAGCTAAAGTTGCTAAAAATCTTCTTCCAAATCCTGTATTTTGTTTGTATATTGCCATTTTGTTGTTATTTTAAAGTAGTATTACTATTTATAAATCTTTTGTTTGAGACTCATTAGAGTCTAACTTTTCCTTAAAACAACTAAGAAAGCAGTATGCATTAAACCTTGATGTTCTGGTCTGGCTATGCCTGGCTCTATTTTCCAGGCTCTTTCAATATTTTCTAGAATTTTTTCTATACTAAATGAATGATGATTTTTAACTTCATTTGTGAATGTAATCACTTGGGTTATATTTGGAAGATATGCGACTAAATAACTGCCTTGCTTTAATGCTTTTTCTGCATGCTGTAAAACTCTTTCTGGCTCTGGCAAATCTAATGTTATTAAATCCAAATTGCTTTCTTTTATGCCTTCGTAAATGTCATTGTTTTTTATTTCAATGTTTTTTATTTTTAAGAAAGAGAAGTTTTCTTTTGCTATTTCATAAAATTCCTTATTTTTTTCATATGAATAAACTTTTTTTACAAATCTTGCTAAATTTGCTGATAAAACTCCTGAACCAGAACCTGCATCTAAAACTATTGAATCTTTATCTATTGAAGTGTAAGATAATATTATTCCTATATCTTTTTTTTGGATTATTGCTGGTCCTCGCTTTATTTTCTCTAGTTTTTCTAAAAAGTTCTTTTCCATTTTATAATCCTTCTAAACTTCTTGTTTTCATATCTTGAAAAATCTGATTTGCTCTTGGATATTCTTCTCTTAATGCTCTTTCAACTCTGCTTTTAAACTTATTTCCTGCTAAATAAGGATAGAACTCATTCCAATTCATTTGTACAATTAAATGATATTCATCTGAGGTTACTGCTCTATCTGGTCCATCTTCAATAAACCACGTACCAAACTGGGTTTTTCGATTTATTAAATCATCATAGGCTCTTTTTAATTCATCTAAATCTGTTTTACTTAATTTATCCATAAGAAGATGAATCCTTTCATGAGACAAAATATTATTAAATTCTGATTCATTTTCTAAAAGACTCTCTGATAAAACAATAATCTGTTCTTGAGTGAATAAGTTAAGGTATTTATTTATATCTTCTTGAGAGTATCCTAATCTTACCAGTTCTCTCCTAAAAGTTATTCTTTTCCAAAAGGATAGATAGTTTATTTTTAAATATCCTCCTTTTGCACCATGATACAAACTTTTTTCTTTCATTAAAGTATTAAAGTAAGCATCAAGCACATTTTGATGAACTAGAAATTCATTTGCCTGCATCCTTCTTGTTCTTTGCTGAATTAACTCAGTTTTTTGTTGGTCTGTTAATTGTGCAGATTGGGCTAAAACTGGAGAAGCATTTAATAAGGTAACTGCTAAAAACAAAGATAATGTAATTCCAACTAAACCTTTCGGTTTTAAATTTTTTTTGAATCCTTCTGATTTTTCAACTGGATAATCTAAACATAAAGCATTTTGCTCTTTTAATGCTTCTAAGAATTTTTTCCAATCTTTATTAAATAGGGTATCTCCTGAGCTAGATACTCTAAATAATGCTAGTTTTTGACTTTTAATTGACTCTAAAAATCTCGATACTCTTTGTGCAAATGTGTCTAAAGCTCTTTCTATTTCTTTCTGGTTTATTTTAATTTGTTTTAGAATATCTTCTTTTATTTGAGCTTTATTTTTTGATAAGAATTCAGATAAAGAAACTATTAATTTATATTCTCGATCTAATAAGTTTACAATTTGAGCAATTAATTGCTTATTTCTTCTTATTTCACTTGGATTATCTTGAATTTCTAGATTAGCTTTTTTTGGCAGAATTTCTAATTTAAGTGAATAATAATGTCCATATTCCTGAATTCTTTTTAGTAATTCTGAATAATTCATGTTAAATATCCAAAACCATTCTTGCTATATAGGGGTTGCTCCCCTTATGACCCTGCATTTTTTTTAGTTCAAATTTATGATATGTAATTGCTTTAACGTCTACTTTTAATTGGTGCTTGGCTTGATTAATATTTTCGCCGAAACATTCTGCTTGTAGTTCATTATTTTTTATTTTGACTTTGAATTTTGAGAATAAGATATATTTTGAGTCTTTTAAGAAAATTAACTCTTCTATAAAATCAAAGAGTAAATCCTGAGAATTTTCATTTTTTAATTTGATTATTTTTTTTATTTTTTGCTTGACTTTCTTTAAATTGCACATTGTGTTGAATAAAGCTAATGCTGAGTTTTCAAAGAGTTCATTTAAATTTTTTCCATAAATCTCATAAGCAATATCTGCTGTTGTTAATTCTGGAAGCTGTTTGTATTTTAATTTCATAAAAGAAAAAAGAAAACTAAGTTTAATAAAGTTTTGAATCTAAATTTTTTCTGTTATATATGAAGCTGCTGATAGGGGAAGTGTTCCTTTCCAGGCATATTCTGAACCATTTTGTGTAACATTGGGTAAATGTGTACCATTATAAACAGCTGTAAATATTCTTTTTCCATTTTCTCCATATGCTGTGATTTGATATGCTGGCTTATTTTTATCATCTTTGGAAGCAAGTATTTCTATTTGATATCCTTGCAAGATTCCATTTAATTGGGTATGAGTGCTATCTGTGTTTAAATCAGTCATTCTTGATAAATTAGCTATTACATTGTCAATTGTTGGACGATTAACAATTTGTTGTGGTTGTGTTCTTACTTCAGTGGATGTGCAAGTTAAAGAACCTGCTGCGACAACTGCTGCTGTAATAGCAGACATAAAGAATGGAGTTTTGTGTTGTGTTCTCATTTTTGCCTCTTTTTATTAATTGGAGTCTTTCAATTTACCCTTTTATTTATAAATATTGCTAATATTTGCAATATATATTTTATATAATACAGAAGAAAATTACCTCAAAATTGTGCTTCTTCAGGCCTATCATAAGCCCACCTACCTTGACCTTGAGCATCTTTTAGCAATCCAAAATAGTGCTGAGCTACATCTAAAATCCATATTTCATTAGAGGGGCTAGTGTATCTCGCCCAAGCATGACCACCTAATGCTAACATATTTCTATCTACACTTATCTTTCCATGAAGAAAATTTTCTTTAATAAATAGTTCGATTAAAACACCGCATAATAATGCTTGCTGCCTACAGACCCCAATTCGTTTTTCAATAAAAACGTCTAAAGCTATTTTTCCATTATTTTCAACATTTAATCTTTTTATTATTTCTTCAACATCATCAAGATGATAACCCATTATTTTACTAACTGTTTTATAAACTGCTTTTAGAATTTTTTCTTCTGTTATTTTTTTATTAAAAGAAAAAAAAGCAGGAGATAATGCATTCTTTTTTGCAATTTCATAAACTTTTTTTATTTCTGGATATTTTATTGAGTCTACAACAACTGCTTCGCCTGTATTTGCTACTAAATAAACACCACCATCAATAGGAGAATCTCGATGAATTAAGGGTCTTCCCTCATAATAGTATCTTCCATCAGATCTTTTGGTAATCTTATCTGATTTTGATAATTCATCAATACTATGTTGGGTGTATAACCATCTATTGTCTTTTTTTCCTTGTTTTTTTTCTTGTGAGACTTGGATATCTGTGATGTGCTTAAATTCAAATATAGATGAACCTGTTTGTGGTGCTAAAGATAAAATTGTATTATCTATTAAACGAAAATCTTTGTTTTTTTCAATAGGCGTATTATTCACTAAAGTTCCATTAGTGCTTACATCTCTAACTACATAATGCCCTTCGCTAAAATTGAAACTTATGAGCAAATGATTTCTTGAAACTAAATTATTAGCTGTTGGTTTTATGTTTCCTTCTTTTCCTACTATTATTTGTGGACTTAATGGTATTTTGAAAATTTGGCTTGTAGGCAATTCAACTAATGCGCCAAAAACCGGAATAAATACTAATTCTATTTGATTTTGTTCATTATTTTTTATTGATATTATAGAAGGTGATTTTAAATCTATTAAACTATTTTTTATAAATTTTCCATCTACATAGGTTCCATAGGTGCTTCCTTTACTTTCATTGCCTATATCTCTTAATTGAAATTTGTGTTTTTCTCTATTATACAGAATCTGACAATGTTTTCTTGAAACCCACACATTTTCTAAAACTATATCATTACTGCTATCTCTCCCAATTGTTATATTTCTTTTAAATATGGGCATATCTCCTTTTGGAGTTTTTAGAAAAGCAATTGGTTCATGTTCATAATTACTTAAATCCAAATAAGGCATATAACTAAAAAATAAATTATATACTTAAACTTTTTGTATAACTATCTCAATCTTATTGCTTAGGTTTCTTTTACATCCTAAAAGACAAGATTAAAGAAGAGCAAGTCTCTTCTAACATTCAGCAAAGCTGAATACTTTGGGACCCTGAAAACAAAAGTTTTCATGGAAAAGAAATTCCTGAAAGAAAACAAATTACCTTAACCTAATTGCTTCTAAGTTCTTGGGAGCGTTTGTTTCTATATGCTCTTGCTTGTGAATTGCTGTAGCCAAGTCTAAACATTTAGAACTTTCACCATGAACTAATATTACTTTTTTTGGTTTAGGGGAAACATGCTTTAAATAATTTAATAATTGCTGTCTGGAACTATGTCCTGAAAATCCTGGAATATGATAAATATTCATTTTGACTTTTAATGGGGTAGATTCTGAATCAAACATTATTTCTTTGTCTCCATTCAATAATTTTCTACCTAATGTATTTGGACCCTGATAGCAATTCAAGATTAATGAATTTTTTGCATTGTCTGCTAATTGTTTAAAGTATTCTACAGAAGGACCACCTTCCATCATACCTGAAGTAGCTATGATAACGCATGGACCACCTTCCACTACTTGGTCCATTTCTTTCTTACTTCCAACTCTTTTAAATATTTCATTTAAGAATGGATTACTATCATTATGGAAAATTTCTTTTTTTACTATATTACTTAAAAAATCAGGATAAGCTGTATGTATAGCTGTGATATCCCAAACCATTCCCTGCAAGTAAACAGAAACTTTTGGCAATAAATTATTTCTAATTGCTTTTTCTATTATTAGCATAATTTCCTGGGACCTGCCAACACCTAATGTAGGCAATAATACTTTTCCGCCTTTTTCCAATGTTTCTTTTATTATATTAAATAATTCCTGTTCTGATTCTTGTCTTGTTGGACGAACATCATCTTTTCCACCATAAGTTGATTCTATGATTAATGTTTCTAATCTTGGGAATCTTGTTACTGCTGGATTCAATAAATTAGTTACTTCATAATTGATATCACCTGTATATAATAAATTATGCAGGCCATTTCCAATATGCAAATGACATAATGCACTTCCTAAGGTATGACCTGAATTGTAAAATGTTAATCTTATATCTGGTGTTATATCTGTAACTTCTTCAAAGTCCAGGCAAATTGTATGCTTAACCATTTCTTTTACATCTGTTGAAGAAAATAATACTTTTCTTGCTTCTTTTTGTGATACGCTAATGTAATCTAATGCTAATAATGAAGCTACATCTCTGACTGGTTCTGTCATGTAACATGGACCTTGAAATCCTAATTTGTACAAATAAGGAACTAATGCAACATGATCGAGATGAGAATGAGAGATTATTATTGCATCTAACTGGTCTAATTTAAACTCAGGTGCATCTAAATAAGGAAAAGCATCTTTTGGCTCTTGAGCTGAAACATCTACACCACAATCTAGCATTATTCTAGATTCAGGTGTTTGGAGCAAAATACATGATCTGCCTACTTGTCTTCCTGCACCTAAGAAAGTGGCTCTAATCCACATTTCTTTTTTACTATTACTCCAATTGTCATAAATTCTTTTTCCTACTTTATCAAGAAATTTTTTTCTATAATCATTATTTTCATATAAAACCTGGCGAATTTTTTCTATTATTGGTGACCTTATTGAAGGTGTTCTTCTTATTTCAGGAATCCAGAATGTTTTATGTTTTATTTCTTTTAGTATTTCACCTGATTTTCCTATAGCTACACCTGGTTTTTCTGATTCAATTATAACTATTGAACGCTGAGGGTCGAAAATTATTTCGCCTATTTTAGCTTCTTCTGGTATTAAAGCAATAATTTCTTTTTTTGTTTTTTCTTCATCCATGCATAAAGAAGGGTCTGGCCTTAATTCAATTCTTTTTTTTACTATGTTTACTATGCCTCTAATTAACTCGTCATTTTTTAGAAAAAAATCCTTGCTATTTGTATAGAGAACTATATTTGCTCCTTCGAAACCAGAATAAGATATTACACTATTATCTGGAATATTCTTTAATATTTCTTTTATTATTTCTGTCATAAGGATTGCATCCTTCATGAACCTGCAAATAAAAACTTGCATCCTTCATGAACCTGGAATAATTTTCCTGTGAACCTGATTTATTTAGAATTTTATCTTGATACTGAAATTTTATTAATTCCGTCTTTTGTTATTGCCAATATATCAATGCCGTTACCTGATGCAGCATCTCTTTCCATTGATGCTGTAACTGCTTTTTTTGCTAATTCTACTCCTTCTTTTACTGTTATATTTTTATCGTAATTTCCTTCTAAGACACCTGCTGCAAACATCATTCCTGAACCATCTGTTGTGTAGTCATCAAACTGAACAATGCTTCCATCTACGCCTATGCTATATAATGAAAATTTATCTTTTGTTTTATTTGCAAGAACAAAACCAGTTATACCCGGGAACATTTTTCTTAAATTATTATAAACCATATTTGCCAATAATGAAGATGTGCTTCTTCCTGTTAATCTTTTTTGCCTTCTGAAAAAGTCTAATCTTAATTGTGCTTTTATTATTTTTAATATTAATTGGACATCTGATACTGAACCTGAGAAAACAACTGCTGAATCATCATTTAATTCTGCGAATTTTTCAAATTTCTTTGAAGAAATTATTCTTCCACCTAAGGTGACACGCCTATCTGCTGCCAAGATAACTCCATCTTTGCAGACTATTCCTACATTAGTTGTTCCGGTTTCTAATTTTTGGTATTCCATAAGAATTCACTTAATTTCCTTATCTATTGGTTGTTTATAAACTTTTTGCTGATGATTTTTGGTTAGTTAAAAATTTATTATGAAAGATTTTTAAGCTTTTAGTATTTAAAAAAAGTATGAACAAATCCTATATTTCTCTTGGAGAGTTTAATTTAGATGATTTATATTCGACTCTACGAGATTTGGAATTAAGAAGAATAACTGCTACTGATTTCAGGAATGAATTTGCAAGTTACTTAAAATTAATTAGAAGTCAAAAGTTTTTGCTAGTAGTAAATCATCAAAAATTAATTGCAACAGCAATATATTCTTTAATAGTCACACCTTCCGATTCAATACCTCGAGTAAATGCAACTGAAGTAAGAAACCATATGGCACATTATCTCAGTAGAGCTGAAGATTTAGACCCTCTGGATCCAAATGCATATACTTGTGTAATTAAGCATAATAAAGAACGATGCATTATAACACCATTAAGTGCAGGATTAGAAATCATAATACTATCAACCATTAGAGAAAGAGAAATACCTTTAATTCTAAATGAAAAAATTTAAGTACGCCGAGACTGGGATTTGAACCCAGAAGCCCCGAAAGGCCAGGTTTTCCCGTTGCATATTTCCAGACTTACACGCTTTTTTGTGTTCTTTTCCTAGAGGTTTTCTTACAAGAAAAGCTCTGTGCGATACCAGATTACGCGATCCCGGCGTAAATAAAAAAGAATTTATTGTTTTAAAACACTTTTCTTTTTGCAAAATAAACCTGTGCTAAAGAAAAAACCAATTTATTCTAAAATTTCTATTGAAGTAAGGGTTGCACCCTTTACGAACCTGCACTAAGAAAAAAACATTACGAACCTGCACTAAGAAAAAAACATTACGAACCTGCCAAAGAAAGACCTTTTACGAACCTGCTTATTCAAGAATCTCTATAGATATGTTAACACCATCTGGGATAGGGACTCTCATTACTAATCTTAATGCTCTTTCGTCTACACCTAAATCAATTAATCTTTTATGAACTCTCATCTGGTATCTTTCAAAAGAAGCTTTACCTTCTCCATCAGGAGATTTTCTTGTTGTAATTTTCATTTTTTTAGTAGGTAAAGGAATAGGACCATAGACCTTTGTCTTTGTTTTTTTACAAACTTCTAAGATAGAATCACAGATTTGATTAATCTTGTCTATTTCTGCACTTGCTAATTTTATTCTTGCTTTTTGCATTTTAAATTAAGCTTAAAATTTCATTTATAAACGTTTTGTTTTAGATTTTTCTTGGGAAATGTTCATAAACTTCAGCATTCTAAGGGAGGGATGGATCCTGACAAGAACAGAAAATATAGAATAAAAAGGAGAGTTATAATTGGGATTTGTGTCTTTATTTTAATAGTTTTATATTTATTCAAAAATGCCTCTTTTTTTATAAGAGCACTTTCTGCTATGAGCTTATTGGTATCTTTCTATTTAATAGACAGATATTTTGATTTAAACTATCAAAAACATCATTATTTCTTTATTGTATTTATTGCATTTTTTGGATTTATATTAAGTCCTTTTTATTATCTCTATCCTAATTATGATAAGATATTACATTTCATACAACCTATATTTTATGCTTCTATTGTTTATCATATGGTAAAAAGATTGGATTTAGAATATAAGTGGAAGATTATTTTTGTTTTATTTATTGTAATTGGAAGTCTGGCTTTATTTGAGATTGGTGAATATTTATTAGATTACTTCTTTGATTTAAAATTGCAAGGTGTATTTTTAAGAAATTTACAAGGATTGGGAAAATTTGACATGGTTATTGAAAAATTAGATGATACTATGTGGGATTTATCTATTGGATTTATAGGAACCTTATCTTATGTTGTTTACAATCTTTTTAATAAAGCAAATTTAAATGAAAGAAAAAAACATTATTAAAAGAAAAATAAAGAAAAAAAGAAGTTAATTACTTCTTTGCAACGTAGTCTATACAGAAACCAGCTGCTACTGTTGAACCAGCATCTCTTATAGCAAATCTTGCCATATGAGGAATGTCTTTTTGTCTTTCAATTACTAATGGTTTTGCTGGTTTTACTTTAACTATAGCTGCATCTCCGTTCTTTAACATATCAGGATGATCCTGTAATGTTTCACCTGTTGCTGGATTTAACTTTTTGACTAACTCTGTTATTCTACAAGCTATCTGAGCTGTGTGAATATGGAATACTGGAGTATAGCCTACTGTTAAAACAGTTGGGTGATTTAAGATTACTATTTGTGCAGTAAACTCTTCAACAACTGTTGGAGGACTAGATACATGACCTAATACATCTCCTCTAGCGATATCTTTAATTCCGATACCTCTAACAGAGAATCCAACATTGTCTCCTGGTTCTGCCTGAGTAATTTGTTCGTGGTGCATTTCTATTGTTTTTACTTCTCCAACCACACCTTTACCTTCTCTTGCTGGAACAATTATTACTTTATCATTTACTTTCATTATTCCTGTTTCTACTTTTCCAACTGGAACTGTTCCAATACCTGTAATGTTGTATACATCCTGGATTGGCAGTCTTAATGGCAAGTGTACTGGTTTTTCTGGAACTTTAAACAAGTCAAATTGTTCAAGTAATGTAGGTCCCTTATACCATGACATTTTATCTGATTTTTTAACTATATTTTCGCCATGCAATGAAGATACTGGTATGAAAGGAATGTCTTTGTAACCGACTGTTTTTAAAATTCCTTCAATTTCACCTTTAACTTTATTGAATTTAGCTTCGTCATATTGGATTGTATCCATCTTATTGACAGCTACACCCATTTGTCCTACACCTAATGTTCTACAAAGCATTATGTGCTCTTTTGTCTGGGCCATTGCACCTTCTGCAGCTGCAACAACTAAAATAGCAACATCTGCCTGAGAAGCTCCTGTAATCATATTTTTAATAAAATCTTTATGACCTGGTGCATCAATAATTGTAAATTCAAATTTTGGTGTTTCAAACTTTTTATGTGCTAAGTCGATGGTAACTCCTCTTTCTCTCTCTTCTTTTAAGTTATCCATTACAAAAGCAAATTCGAATCCACCTTTTCCTAATTCTTCTGCTTTTTCTTTTAATTTTCTCAAAGCCTGCTCTGAGATATTACCAGAGTCGTATAATAATCTACCGACTGTGGTTGATTTTCCGTGATCTACATGACCTACGATCCTCCGAATGATTAATTATATATTAAACTTGGAAAAACAGGCTTTATAAAACTTTTCTTCGCGAAGAAAAGTTTTGATTAAAGAAGGCAAAGTAAGGATTGCATCCTTCACGAACCTGCTAAAAAAAGAAAGGCAAAATGTCTGAAAAAATAAAGAAATAAAATTTGAAGAAAAAGAAAGGTTAAATGCTCACATCAACTTCTTTAATATTTTAAGTTTAATTTGCTTATATCTTCAAGATAGATTAAATTAAAAATAAAAGAAAAAGATTACTTTCTTTTCTTTCTCATATACAAGAAACTACCTGTGAATATACCAGCTACAACTAAAACCATAATAATGATTCCAGCAGTGCTTCCTAATGCACCAGTTACAGCACCTGTAATGCTTGATAATGCACCTTCTTTAGCTTCAGGTGCGTTTGTATTATCATTAGTATTATCTACAGCTTGATCTACAGGAGGCAATACTATTGGTTCACTATCAACAGAACCACTATCTGTTCTTCTTGGAGTAGTTGTACTTCCGCCAGAGCTGTAATATACAGTTCCAGGAGCTACATAAGTATCAGCTAATAATGTAAACTGAGTAAAGTGAGTTGTTTCAAATGTAATTGTATTAGCAGTAGTATTTCTTGATTTAACACTTAATGTTTCCCAATCACCAGTTATAGTATTATACCAAGCAGGTACTATTTTACTTTCATCATAAGTGCCTAATTCAGCATCACTATAACTTAATGTAATTTCTAAAGCACTACCAAAGGTTTTAGTGCCATCTGAAATTGAAAAGTCATAAACTTTACCAAATAATTTAAATGTACTTGTTTTTGGATTTCCAGCTGCTGTTACTTGATCAGCAACAACATTTACTCCATCAGCTAAAACACCAGCAGGTACTTTTATTGTTAAACCATTAAATGATATAGTGTTAGCAACACTACCATCAGTAATTGTTGAACTAGCTTCATTATTCATAGCAAAGCTTGAAGTTCCTTTAAAGTAATTTACATCTTTACCTTCAACATCTCCACCATAAACTTTAGCTTCAACAACTATTGTATCAGCTGAAACATCATCAGCCATTTTAACAACATCAACATTTAATGTATAAGTAATAGTTCCAGAACCACTTCCCATAATTTCTCTTGTTCCATAACCATAGCCATATCCATAGCCAAATGAATTGTAACCATAATTATTATAGCCATAACCATAACCGTATCCATAGCCATAACCAGAATCTAAACTCTTAACTACTCTATTTTTTACAGTTAAGAAATCACAACCAGAAACAACATTTTTTTCATTGATTTTACATGTTACTTCTTTTGAACCATCTGAAAATTTCATATCAGTGGATAATAAAGGTAAGAATTCACCATCATTAACTTTTACTTCAACAGTAAACTCTTTGTTAGTATCAGTTAAAACATTAACATCAGGTGTATTTAATGAAACATTGATAGCAGAAACAGGACCAGATAAAATTAACATCCCAATAACGACAAAAGTTAATAAAACACTAAATAAAGTTTTTTTGTTTGTATTCATTTTAATATTGTCTCCTTATGATAGAAAAACTAGAATATTAATCTTTATAAAGTTAACGAATTTAATGGTATAACATATAAGTTACAATATCTAGTTAAAATGGAAAAAGTTCAAATAATTATCCTTGCAGCAGGAAAAGGCAAAAGAATGAATTCTGAAGATATTCCTAAAGTTTTAATAGAAATTAATAATGAGCCAATAATAAAATATGCTTTAAAGTCAATTAAAGAATCTAAAATTTGTAAAAAACCAATCATAGTTATAGGATTCCAAGGCCAAAAAGTTGTTCAAGCATTAGGAACTAACTATAACTACATTGAACAAAAAGAACAATTAGGTACAGGTCATGCAGTCGGAGTTTGTAAAGACCATTTAGAAAACAAAGCAGAAAATATTCTAGTTTTATATGGTGATCATCCAACAATTACTCCTAAAATGCTAAAAGATCTAGTAAAATCACATATAGAAAGTAAAAGTGTTATAACCTTAACTACCATTAAAATACCAGACTTTAATGACTGGCGTTCTGCTTTTTATAGTTCAGGTAGAATAATAAGAAACAACAAAGGTGAAGTTTCAGCCATTGTTGAAAAAAAGGATGCTTCTCCAGAACAACTAAATATAACAGAACTAAATGCAAGTTATCTTTGTTTTAATGCAAAATGGTTATGGGAAAACATAACCAAATTAAAGAATAATAACTCACAAAAAGAGTATTACTTGACTGATTTCTTAAAATTAGCT
>JAGVYZ010000041.1 GCA_018303025.1 Candidatus Woesearchaeota archaeon | reverse complement strand
ACGATCGCAATGTTTTCAAAATCTTTGTAATTCTTGAATAAAGCTTTGGAAAAACTTGTTAAATCAGCCTCATTTTCTTTTGTCAAAGCCTCTCTGAATAATTCGTTCCCGGATAGACCGTCAAGTGCGGACAGGGAATTCTCAACCGCCCTGTCTACAATGATCTTCCCGTACTCCACCTTCTCTGTCAGATTAACTCTGGCGTTCCTCATCAATATCGACTGGACCACCCCGATCAAAACTATCGCCAAAGAAAATGACATCAGGATAGCTCCGAACATTCTGAATACCAATGTCCTATCGACATCGGTCCTTCGTTTAAACTCTTCCCAAAATGGCAGTAACATTCCAATCATCGCCGCGATTAAAATAAAGAATGATCTTGCCCAGTAACTCTCGGTCGCGTAGTGTATCGACAAGGCCACCAACAGCAACCCGCATAGTCCTAAAATTATCTTAAATAATTTATCCTGAAAAAACTTAATGGGATAAACTAAAAAGAATCAAAAATAACTGGAAAAAGATTAAAAGCCCTAAAATTGTGGTTATTTATAAACAATCATAAAAAAGCCTTTTTTTCCGAAAGTTTTATAAAGCTAAATTTGAGAAAATTTTAATGTATATTTCTACGAGGAAAAAAATGATTATAAAGGACAAAACCAATAGTTTTTCATCATTAATTCACGCTTGCCCTGATAGTGTAGTGGTCCAGCACATGGCCCTGTCAAGTAAGCCTTTCTTTGAAAAGAAAGCCTTAATGGAAAGAAACTTTAAGGAAAAAGAAGCAAATTACAATCAAGATTTTCAAAAAGAAAAAGGCTTATATAGAGAGGCCATAACCCGAGTTCAAATCTCGGTCAGGGCGTTGGGCTCGTAGCTCAGCTTGGATAGAGCATCTGCCTTTTAAGCAGGTGGTCGCGGGTTCAAAAGAAGCTTTTCTTTTGTAAAAGAAAATCTTCAATAAAAGAAAACACAAGAAACGCTCTGAATGTCCCGTCGGGCCCAAGCTTTAGGTTTTTCTTTTGCAAAAAGAAAAAAGCCTAAAAAAGAAAAGCAGAATGCCTGAAAGAAAGAAACCTTAGGTAAAGAAAGACTTTAGGAAAAAAGAAAATGGAAAGCGAAATACTAAAACACAAATTAATCCCAAAGCATATCAAGATTAGTGAAGAAGAGGGTAATGAGCTTCTTAAGAAATTCAATGTAGAAAAAAAACAATTACCGGTAATTTTAAAAAATGATCCTGCGATTTCGCATCTGGAGTTAAAAAAAGGTGACATCATAAAAATAGAAAGAGAAAGCCCAACTATCGGCAAAGCATATTTTTATAGGATAGTCAAATAAATGGTTGAAAGATATAAAGACATAATAAAACAATATTTCAAGAAGCATTCCTTAGTGGAATCTAACATAAATTCATTTAATACTTTCTTAGACTCTGGAATTCAAAAGATTATAGACGAGAATTCAGAAGTTATTCCAACTATTATTCCTAATGAAGTAAATGATTTTAAAATAAAATTAGGAAAAATAAGCTTAGAAAAACCAAGATTAATCGAAGCTGATGGTAGCACAAAAGATGTTTATCCTATGGAAGCAAGATTAAGAATGTTGACTTATTCTGCTCCAATTAGCATGAAGGTTAGCACATTAATTGATGGTGTTGAAAAAGAATCATTTACTACAAATATTGGAAAAGTTCCAATAATGGTAAAATCAAAATATTGCCACTTAAGTGGATTAAGTAGAGAAGAATTAGTCAAGCATTATGAAGATGGTTATGATCCTGGTGGATATTTCATATTAAATGGTAATGAAAGAGTCTTAATTGTTGTTGAAGATTTAGCTTCTAATAAATTAATTGTTGAAAAAGAGAAAGTTGGACCGAGCAAATATACTGCTAAAATATTCTCTGAACAAGGCAGTTTCAGAATTCCACATATTATTGAACAAATGAGAAATGGTGTTATATATATTTCATTTACAAGATTTAAGAGAGTTCCAATTGTATTATTAATTAAAGCATTAGGATTTACAAAAGACCAGGAAATAGCTGGATTAATTTCTGAAAATGAAATGTTCGATGATATTTTTATAAATTTGTATGAAAATGTCGATATAAAAAATCAGGAGCAAGCTGTAGAAGCATTAGCTAAAAAAATTGGAATAATGCAAAAAGAAGAAATGAATGAAAGAGTTTTCAATTTAATTGATAAATATTTATTGCCTCACCTTGGAACAAATGCTGCTGATAGAAGCATGAAGGCTTATAATTTATGCAAATATATTAGAAGATTCTTATTAATTACAACTAAAAATTTAGATATTGAAGATAAGGATCATTTAATGAATAAAAGAATGAAATTAAGCGGTGATGTTATGAGTGATTTATTCAGAGTAAATGTCAAATCATTAGTGCAGGATATTTTATATAATTTTCAAAGATTAGTTAAACGAGGAAAATTCCAATCAAGCAAGATTATTATTAGAGACCAGTTATTAACATCCAGAGTTAAAAGTGCATTGGCTACTGGAATTTGGGTTGGTGGAAGAAAAGGATTGAGCCAGAATATTGATAGGACTAATTTTACAGCTACTTTATCACATTTGCAAAGAGTTGTTTCATTATTATCTTCAACACAAGAAAATTTTGAAGCAAGAGCATTACATGCTACTCACTGGGGTAGATTATGCCCAATAGAAACTCCAGAGGGTACTCCTATTGGTTTAAGAAAAAATTTAGCTATTATGAATCAAATTACTCAAGAAGAACAGAATGAAGAAAAATTAAGAAAGAATTTGGAAGGAATGGGTTTAAAATGGTAGATGTATTCATAAATCAAAGATATTCTGGAAAAGTAGAAAATGCTAATGAGTTCATTAAAAAATTAAAAGAAGACAGAAGAAATGGAAAAGTTTCATCTGTTGTTAATGTTGGCTATAAACAAGATTATGACATGATTGAAATTGAAACTTCAAGAGGAAGATTAAGAAGACCATTAATTGTAGTAGAAAATGGAAAATCAAAATTAACAAATGAAATTACTGAAAAATTCTTGAAAGAAGAATTATCATGGGAAGATTTAGTTAAAACAGGCGTAATTGAATATTTAGATGCATTAGAAGAAGAAGATTGCTTAGTTGCTTTATATCCTGAAAATATTGTACAAGAAACAACTCATTTAGAAATTTCACCTATAACTTGCTTTGGTGTTACAACTTCATTAATGCCTTATTCTAATTTTGGTAGTTCATCAAGGTTAATCAGAGGTAGTAAAATCCAGAAACAATCATTAGGATTATATGCTTCTAATTTTTTATTAAGAATAGACACTGATGTTAGTTTAGCTCATTATCCACAAAGACCAATTGTAACTTCATTCATGATGGATGTTTTCAATTATGACAAACATGCTTCTGGACAAAATGTTACTATAGCTATAATGAGTTACCATGGTTATAACATGGAAGATGCTATTATCATGAATAAGAGTAGTGTACAAAGAGGATTAGCTAGAAGCACTTTCTTTACACCTTATGTTGCAGAAGAATTAAGATATTCAGGAGGACTAGTTGATGAAATTGGAATTCCAGATAAAGAAGTTAAGGGTTATAAATCCGAAGCTGATTATAAATTATTAGAAAAAGATGGTATTGTATATACTGGTGCTGAAGTAAAATCACAAGATGTTATTATTGGTAAATCTTCACCACCTAGATTCTTAGGAGAGTTAGAAGAGTTTAGCATTGCTGCTAATATTAGAAAAGAAAGTTCTATTTCTATGAAACATGGAACTACAGGAGTTATAGATTTCACAATTATAAGTGAGAATGAAGAAGGAAATAAAATTGTACAAACTAGAGTTAGGGAACAAAGAATTCCTGAAATTGGAGATAAGTTTGCATCAAGACATGGTCAGAAAGGAGTAATAGGAATGTTAATTCCACAAGAAGACATGCCTTTTTCATCATCTGGAGTAATTCCTGATTTAATATTCTCACCTCATTCTGTACCTAGCAGGATGACAATAGGTCATTTATTAGAAGCATTAGCTGGAAAAGTTGCTGCTTTAAGAGGAGAAATAGTTGATGGTACTGCATTTGATTCTGAGAAAGAAGAAACTTTAAGAAAACAATTAGTTGAATTTGGATTTAAAGATAATGGTACTGAAACATTTTATAATGGAATAACAGGAGAACAATTTGAAGCTAAAATCTTTGTTGGAAATATGTATTATTTAAAATTAAAACACATGGTTGCTAATAAATTACATTCAAGAGCTGCTGGTAGAATACAATTATTGACTAGACAGCCTATTGAAGGTAGAGCAAAGGGTGGAGGATTAAGAATAGGAGAAATGGAGAAAGATTGTTTTGTAGCTCATGGAGCAGCTCTATTATTAAAAGAAAGATTTGACTCCGATAAAACAATTATTCCAATAAGTGAAAAATCAGGATTAATTGCTATAAAAGATATTTACAAAAAATTATATTACTGCCCTGTTGCAGGAGAGAATGCACCTGTAAGCAATGTTGAATTATCTTATGCATTCAAATTATTATTAGATGAGTTAAAATCAATGTGTGTATACCCAAAAATAAAACTGGAGAGCAAATACCAAAATGATAGGTAGCTTCTTTCTTGCAAGAAAGAATCTACGATAAGAAAGAAGCATGATGCTACGATAAAAAGAAAGCAGAATGCTACGATAAAGAAAAAGCTTAATGTAAGATAAAAAAACAAAAAGGAAAATAAAAAAATGATTGACAAAGCCGTATACAAAAGAATTTCAAGCATAACCTTTGGAGTTTTATCACCTAAAGTGATAAGAAAAATGTCTGCTGCTAAAATAGTAACTCCTGAATTATATGACCAGGAAGGTTATCCTGTAGACGGTGGTTTAATGGATACCAGACTAGGTGTTATTGATCCTGGTTTAAGATGCAAGACATGCGGGGCTAGATTAAAAGAATGTACTGGCCATTTTGGTCATATTGAATTAGCCAGGCCTGTTGTTCATATTCAATTCATAAAATATATCAATGATATTTTGAAAAGTTTTTGTTCTGAATGTAATAAAGTTTTGATTACAGAAGAAGATAAAAATGAATGCAAGGATAATAAAGAAATTAAAAAGAAAATAAAAGATGCTAAAAAATGTCCTCATTGCAAGGCTAAGGTTAGAGCTATTAAAATTGAGAAACCATCTACTTTTGTTTATAGTGACAAGACATTAAGTCCTATTGAAATAAAATCATTTTTTGAAAAAATTAGTGATGATGATTTAGAAGTAATTGGAATAAATCCAAAAGCTATGAGACCTGAATGGTTAATATTAACAATATTACCTGTACCTCCTGTTACAATAAGACCTTCAATCACTTTGGAATCTGGTGAAAGAAGTGAAGATGATTTAACTCATAAATTAGGAGATATTGTAAGAATAAACCAGAGATTATTTGAAAATATAAATGCAGGTGCTCCTGAAGTTATTATTGAAGATTTGTGGGATTTATTGCAATATCATGTTACAACTTATTTTGATAATTCAATTGCTCAAGTTCCACCTGCAAGACATAGAAGCGGACAGCCTTTGAAAACTTTGACTGAAAGAATAAAAAGCAAAGAAGGTAGATTCAGACATAACTTAGCAGGAAAAAGAGTTAACTTTGCTGCTAGAACTGTTATTAGTCCTGATCCTAGAATTAAATTAAATGAGGTTGGTATTCCAATTTTTGTTGCCATGGATTTAACTATTCCTGAAAAAGTGCAGGAATGGAATATTGAGTATTTAAAAAAATTCATTGAAAATGGCGAGACTAAATATCCGGGCAGTAATTATGTTATAACTGCTGACGGCAAAAGAAAGAAAATCAGCGAGGATACTAAAAAACAAATTATAGAAGAATTAGCTCCTGGCTATGTTGTTGAAAGACATTTAGTTGATGGAGACATATCTATATTTAACAGACAGCCTAGTCTTCATAGAATGAGCATAATGTGCCATAAGATTAGAGTATTGCCTGGAAGAAGTTTCAGATTAAATCCAGCTGTTTGTGCTCCTTATAATGCTGATTTTGATGGTGATGAAATGAACTTACATGTTCCTCAAACAGAAGAAGCAAGAGCAGAAGCTGATATATTAATGCAGGTTCAAACTCAATTGATTACTCCTAAAAATGGATTAAATGTAATGGGCTGCTTTGATGATGCAATAACTGGAAATTATTTATTGACTAATGGAATGACATTAACAAGGCAGGAAGCTGTAGAAATTTTATATGCAATTGGTGTAAATGATTTTTCAAGATTAAAAAACAAGGAAACTGTTGACGGAAAAGAAGTATTTTCATGCGTGCTACCTGAAAAATTTGATTTCATAGGTAATACTAGAAAAGGAAAAGATGTCAAGATTAAAAATGGATTATTAACAGAAGGATTTATTGATAAAGCAACTATTGGTAATGACAATGGCAGTTTAATCAGAAGATTCTACAAAGATTTTGGTGAAAATGAAGGTTTAGAAATTTTAGGAAAAATGTTCAGATTAGGAATAGAAGTTCTATTTAGAAAAGGATTTACTACATCATTATCAGATACTGATTTATCTGTAGATGTTAAAAAGAAAAATGAAGCTTTAATGGAGAAGGCAGAGGAAGCTGTAGCTGAATTAATTGAATCCTATAAAAAAGGAAAATTAGAAGCAACTCCTGGATTAACAATGGAGACTACATTAGAAGGAATGATATTAAAAGAATTAAACAAAGTCAGGGATAAAATAGGAGAAAATGTTTCTGAACAAGCTAATTTAAAGAAAAATTCAACTGTTCTAATGGCATTATCTGGTGCTAGAGGTAATTTACTTAACTTAGCTCAGATG
>JAGVYZ010000040.1 GCA_018303025.1 Candidatus Woesearchaeota archaeon | reverse complement strand
TTTTTATTAGAAAGAAGGAATTAAGAAATGGGAAGATGAGAACAAAAAGTTAAAGAGAGAAAATGAGGAATTAAGGAAGGAATTAAGTAAGAGGTAGTTTTAAATAATTAAAATATTTTCTAAAAGAAATGAACAAAGTTGAGTTAATAGAAATTAATTTTGATTCAAATCAATTTGATGGTGATAGTAATTTACTTTCTTTTTTAGAATCTCAAATGATGAGCACGGTTAAGAAAAAAAGATGGTATAGACCAGATTTATTATATAGAGGATTTTTATTTTCAAAATTAAGTAAAGTTATGAAGACTGGAAAAGATGTGGACACTCCTAGTGAAGAGAATATTATTTGGGCTGGCGAAGAAAATAACGATTGGTATACCATAAGAGCTGTTTTTAATTATGCACATGTAAAAAGATATAATCCTGGTTTCTTTGCAAGATTATTTGGAAGAGGAAAAGAAGAAGGAAGATTTGCTATTGCTATTTATGATAGATCTTATTTTATTAACATTACAGCAAAATGTGCTTGTACAATAGCACCTGGGAAATCTTTTAGAGAGGCTTTAATTGCTGTTGTAATGTTTATTCCTCAATCTAGTTAGTTTTAAATAATTCTTTTTTATTCCATTTTAATGGAAAATCTTAATGATTGGAAGAAAGCAGGAGAAATAGCTGCTGAAACTAGGGATTATGGGAAGAGTCTTTTGGAAAAAGGCTTCAGTGAAAAACTTTCTTTATTGGATGTTACTGAGAAAATTGAAGCCAGGATATTTCAATTAAAGGGAAAACCTGCTTTTCCTGTGCAAATTTGAAGCCAGGATATTTCAATTAAAGGGAAAACCTGCTTTTCCTGTGCAAATTTCATTGAATAATACTGCTGCTCATTATAATGCCTTTGTTGATGATAAGACAATAATTAAGGATGATGTTGTTAAACTGGATATAGGGGTGCATGTAAATGGTGCTATTGGGGATACTGCTGTTACTGTATGCTTGAATAAAGAACATGATGAACTAGTTAAGGCAAGTGAAAAAGCTTTGGAAAATGCCTTGAAAATCATAAAACCTGGATTAAAATTATGGAAGATTGGAGAAGAGATTGAGAATACTATTTTATCTTTGGGATTTAAACCTGTAAAAAATTTAACAGGACATTCTATTGAATTGTACAATGAGCATGCTGGATTAACTATTCCTAATTTTAACAATCATGATGATACTAAACTTAAGGAAGATGAGGTTATTGCTATTGAACCTTTTGCAACTACTGGAGTTGGTTTTATTGATGAGAAGAAAAATTCTGAGATATATAAGGTTATTAGTGATCATCAGACCAGAGATGCTATAAGCAGGAGTATACTAATGTTTATGAATGAAAACTATAATGGGTTACCATTTTCTAAAAGGTGGCTTGTTAAAAAGTTTAAGCCTTTTGAAGTGAATTTTGCCTTAAATAATTTAATTAAAGAAGGAATTGTTATGGAGTATAAACATCTGGTTGAGAAAAGCAATGGAATTGTAAGTCAAAGTGAACATTCTGTTTTAGTTAAGGATAAACCGATTATATTGACTAAGCGATAATTATATAAATTATTGATTCTCTTTAGTTTTATGACTAGTGTAAAAGAGGTAATGACTAAAAAGGTTGTTGTTTTTAATGAAGAGGATTCTATTCAAGATATTGCTAAAAAAATGAAGGATAAAGGAATTGGTTCTATTTTAGTTACAAGAAATGACCAGGCTGTTGGAATAATAACTGAAAGAGATTTAGTGGATAAAGCTGTAGCTAGTAATTTAAATGCAAAAGAGACAAAAGCAAAACAAATTATGACTACTCCTTTAATTTCAATACATTCTGATGCTGATATTAATTATGCTTCTAAGATAATGGGGGACAAAAATATTAAAAAAATGCCTGTTGTTGATGGCAATAAATTAGTTGGAATAATAACACAAACTGACTTGGCTAAATTTTTTACTGAACAAAGAAAAAAGTTTGTTTTAAGTCATTTAGGAAAAGATTTGAAAGATCAATATCCTACTTAGTTTTTCTTTTGCAAAAGAAAACCTAAGGTAAAAGAAAAACAGAATGGAAAAAACCTAAGGTAAAAGAAAACTTCTGGAAAAAACCTAAAGTAAAAAAGAACATTTAGAAAACAAATTACTTCATCTTTTCATCAAGGTCTTTTTTAGCTTCTTTTTCTAAATCTATACCTAAATCTTTTAATGCTTTGATGTGCATCTGCATTAATTGCTGAACAATCTGGAGCATTCTGGCTAATTCCTGCTGTTCTTTGGCTAATGTTGTTAAGGAACCTTTATGAAAGCCTATTGTTTCGTCTTTTGATGTCATATAAATCTTATTTTTTGGTAGTATTTAAATTTAAGTTTTTTTAGCTGTAAGGGCTCTACCCTTTACGAACCTGCTACTAAAAGACACCTTTCATGAACCTGCTACTAATGGTTTAGCTGTAATCTTCAATGTCAAATGCATGATTTTCGCTTATGTTCAGGGATGTGTTTATTTCAGATGCTAATGCTTCTGACAATCTTTCTACATCATTGTCATCCAAGACGACTTCTTCTATCATTGTTCTGCCAATAAATCTTATTCTTTTCCTATTTCCTTCTTTCAGGATTTCAATTTTCATGAAAATAGAATGTTTTTGAAATATTTAAATGTACTTTTTCTTTCTTGCAAGAAAGAAAACCTACGCTAAAAGAAAGAAAGAAAAAGAAAACTACATTAAAGAAAGAAACTTACTTTTGAATAAGATACAAATAAATTGTTTCAAAGAAGAACTTTTCACTTTCCAAGATTTCAAAAGAATATTTTAATTCTTTCATTTTATTTTCTATTAAGTCTTTTTTTGACAATGAGGAAAAAACTAATAATATTTTTCCATCTTTTTTTAGATGAGATTTTGCCTGTTCTAAAAATCTAAAAATGATTTCATAACCTTCTTTACCGCCACATAATGCTACTTTTCCTTCTTTATCTTCTCTTACATCTTCTGGCAGGTAAGGTGGGTTAAACATAATTAAATCAAATTTTCCTTTTATTTTTGAGAACAAATCTGAATGTATTGTTTTTAATTCTTCTAATTTTAATGCTTTCAAGCATTCTTTGTTGATATCAGAAGATATAACATCTTTAGTATATTTTAATGCTTCTTTTCCCTGAATACCTGAACCTGTTCCTATATCGAGAACTTTGCTATTTTGTTTTACATAAAGCTTAATGTACTTTTCTAATAAAAATGAATCTTTTCCTGGAGGGTATATCATGTTTTTTTTAAATTAATCAAGTTTAAAAAATTATTTAGAATTATTTCTTTTCCTGATTTTCATTTACCTGCTTTAGACTTTCTTCTTCAGGAGGACCTTGCTTATCCCCTTTCATCATCACCTTTCATCATCATAGAAAGGAACTCTTTCATTAAGGAGTTAGCGTCATCTTCTACTTCTATAGGGGTAATTTCTGCTGAATTTAACATGCTTCTAATCTTGAAGTACATTTGAACTCCATTTGTAACTTCCTTTACTTTTTGAATAGGCTTCATTGAATTGTCCCAAGGTGGGTTTTGAGTTTGAGAACTTTTCATGTCTTTTTCCATGTCATAAATAAGCTCATATAATTTCTCGAAGTCCATTGTTATTGTAATGTCTTTTTCAGGCATTTCTTCTGGAAGCATTGGTTTAACGCTGAATATTTCATTTTCATTTACTTTTGCATATAGATTAAAGATGATTTCATTAGTTGTATAATCTTTAAACTGAACTGAAACATCAACATTTCCATTATATTTACTAGTTATTTTTGTTATTTTTTCCATAAATTCTTTATCCTGCTTAATCATAGCTACTTCTTCTTGAGTAGGACCTTCTTCGCCTTGACTGCCTTCTTCTGAAGGGCCTGGGAATTTATGGGTTTTCATTGCTTTTTTGAATTCAGTTAAAATAAATTCTTTTGGAGGGAAAATCCAAAGCTCCATATATGGAGAAACAACCATTACTTCTTTGTTATCATCTATTTTCATTGGCTTGAGCTCTTCCCAGAACTTTAATTTTCCAAATTCTGTTTCATATTCTATATTAATTAAATTGAAGTCTGATGGAATTTCTTTATTTAGGCAAGTAGAGGTGTAAGCCATTTGCTTTGAAATTTCTACGTCTTTCCAGTATAATTCATATAAACCTGACATGTGCTGCTGCCATTCATCTGCTGAAGAAGGCAGGTATTTTTCAAAGAACCAAATTATTAATTCATTATTGAAGCTTTTTTCAAATTCTTTTCTTTGTTTAATGATATTTTCAAATTCATCTTTGCACCAGTCTGCTTCTCCGCCTGAATAATATTTTTGCTTTAATGGCCTTAAGTCCTCCCAGATTGAATTTCCCCAACCATCAAAATAAATATTAGCTTCTGATTTTTGCTGAGCTTCACTGCTTCTGCATTCTCCACCAATCATAAATGCAGATTCCTGCATCATATCTTCTTCTTTCTTTTCCTGCCACCAATCCTCTCCTTTTTTACATTTTGATTCACAGTTAGTAATACATGGCTGTACATCATTTTCTTGCTTGCAGGAAGATTTGCATTGTTCTATAGTAGCATCATCAAACTTTTGGGCTTCTCTTGTGCATTTATCTACGCATGGAACAACAACTTCTCTTTCACAATTATCTTTGCACATATTTTTGCATTCTTCTTCTCTTTTTTCCTGCTCTTTCCTTTCTCTTTGTTCATCATCTTTTCTTCTATCTTCATTTTCTCTTTCATAATCTCTTTCTTCTCTGTTTTCATTTTGTTGATTATTTTCAGGTGAATTTTGAGGTTCTGAACCAACTACATCTGAATTTTCTTGTTTAGAATCATCTTGAGATTCTGTTTGAGTGTTTTCTTCACTAGACTCTGGACTTGATTCTGAAGATGTTGAATCTGTTGAAGGTTCTGAAGCTGGTTTAGATGGTGTTTCTTCTGTTTCAAAGCCTGTTATTGAAATTACAAATCCTGTAATTCTATCTGAAATTAATTTAAATGATTTAGTAACCTGGGCTGTGATTGTATCTGGGGAATTTTCTGTTGATGGAGATTGTTCTGGACTTGTTTCCTGTGATTCAGTTTCTGAAGATGATTTTGTTTTGGATTCTTCTTGAGATTCTTTTTCTTCTTGTTCTTTTCTTTTCTCGATTTCTTCTGCTGAAATTTCTTCAAATTCTATTTCTGGTTCTGGCTCTTCTATTGTGGAAGGAAGGGTTACACATTTTCCATTACTGCAAACATCAGAAGGATTACCACAATCTTCCTTAACATTGCATTCATTTTCAGGTTCTTGCTCTTTTTGTTCTGGGATTTCTGTTTCATTTACAGGCAGTTTTTCATTTTTCTGACAAGCTACAATATTTGGAACTTCTGTCCATAAACCATTTTCGCATATTTTGGTGACTAGTTCTTTACCATTTTCACAATTTATTACTTCTTTTTCACCATCATTACATTCTGGTTCTTTGCATTCCTGGAGAGAATTTAACTGACATTGGTTTTCTATACAAGAGGAAGTTCCACATAATGGTTGCAAGCAATCTGAATCTATCTGGCAGGTATTATTTTCTTCTATGCAAATTGGAGCTAGAGGACATTGGTTTTCATCTGTACCTGAAAAAATAACTTTACCAGAACAATTCACTGCTTCAAAGACAGGGCATTGAGTACAATCTGACTGGCAGGAGAGAGTTTCATTTTCTTCGCAAATATGATTTCCACAAACTATTTCCTGGAGTTCTATTGTTTCTTCTCTTAACTGGCAAACAGAAGCAATACAATAAAGGTCTTTTTCCAGTTCTTTTGTTTCATTTGTTTCTGTTGTTTCAGTTACTTTTTGCTTTCCGCATATTTTTCCAGAACATTGAGAATCCTGGCAATCTATTTGCTCGTTTTTGTTATCATCTAAATTATTATTGCAGATTTCCTGACCTATTTTTGTGAAATCTTCTATTAATCTTTTTTCATATCTTATTTGAGCGAGGAAAAATTCTTTTTTAGTATAATCTTTAAATAAATCCAAGTAGAAACTTTTTCTTGCGTCATAATTTTTATTTATTAATTCCTGGACTTTGTCTCTTCTTAATTGCTCCTGTTTCACCCAATAATATGGGTCTTGCCTTGATTCTTCACTATCCGAGGTTTTTTGGAATAATTTATCTGCTTCTTTCCAGACATCATTTGACTTCTGGTTCCAGGCTTCATTTATTGAAAATAATTTTGCTTTTTCTGAATTTGCTTTTTCAAAATCTTTATTGTCCAAAGCTAGTTTAATATTGCTTACTATTTCCCTTATCCTATCTTGATATTCTGAATCCTCTAAATTTGCAGGTAAATTTTCTTTTCTGAATTCAACTTGTTTATTTGATGCAGGATTTCTGCTTTCAATCCATAAATCCAGGTTAATCCATGACCATTGACAATCTTCGCACATCTGCAAATTTGCTGTTGCTGAAAAATCATCACCTTCATAAAAATCAATTTCATTTACCAAAACACTTTGCTCTTCTTTTTTATTTTCTGAACCGAAAATTTCATTCATTGTGTTTTCGCATTTTAAACTGCTGTCTCTCATGCTGGTCTGGAATAATTTTTCTATACTTACGCTTTTTTCAGCTAAAGCTTCTGCATTGCCTGAAGAAGGGTCTTTATTATAGATTTCTGCCAATTGTGTTACTTCTGAAATTCTAGATTCCAAGTTTAACTGCTCTTCTGGCTTTTTGAAATTCATGTTTACATTTAATCTGTAAAAAACAGATTCTTTTTCATTTATTTTGATTAAAGAAGGATAAGCTTCTAATGTTAATTTTATTTTATTGCCGTCAAAGATATTTTTTCTCCATACTGGGAGGGGGGAATCTAATTTCTTTTCCTGCATGTCATCTTCAACCCAAATCCATTTGGTTTGTTCACTTGGCTTTCCTAGAATTGGCTCTAATTGCTCCTGCTTTACTATTCCACCAAACTCACTAGAGGAACCTAATTCTTCATTTATTCTTTCTTTGGAAGCGCTTGAGTATAATACTAACTGGGCGTAATTAATATTGCCTGCTTCAAAATCTTCTGCATAATTTGTTATTTTTTGTAATTCATCATTTATTGAAGCTGAGCTTACTGGCACTAACAATAACAGAAGAAATACTAATAACACCTCTTTTTGCATTTAAAAAAGAATATGAGCTTGTTTATATTTTTATTCCTTGTTCAAATTTCTTATTTTATACTAGATAAAACATATAAGTTACTAAATATTAGGTGTATGAATCCTGGTAGAAAAACAAAAATGAAATCAAGTGAAATAAAAAGAATATTGAAAAAATATCATGGGCTTTTCCAGGCTTTGAAAAACTATGATAATACCAGAGAAATGCCCTTTCATAGAAAAAGATTAGATATAACTTTATCAGTGAAAACTATAAATAAACTTAAAGAAATTAAGAAAAAAACTGGGAAGTTTATTTCTCAGATTATTGAAGAAAAGATTTAGAAAGGAAAATAATTGTATTTATATGTTTTAGTAATTCTTAAGATATCAAAGTCCCTTATTATTGATGAGAAGTCTTTTCTTATTTCATTCAGGATTTTATATAATTCATCTTCATTTTCTGTTTCAAATTCTATTTCTAGGTCCCAGGAGCCTATTAATTTTAATAATTGAGTTGCTTTTTTATGTTTGGAAATATATTGCTTTATTTTATTTTCATATTCCTGATTAAGGTTTTTTGTTCTTAGAATAATCTTGTAATGATGAACATTTAATTCATTTAAGTTTAAGTAGCACCTGAATTGAACAATAATATTATCTTTTTTTAATTTCTTTAATCTGTAATTTATTACATCTCGAGTTAGATTTAATTTCTTAGCTAAATCAACTATTGAAATTCTAGCATTTATTGCCAACTCTTTTAGAATTGATTTATCTGCATCATCTAATTCATAGATTTCTGAAGGAATACCATATGTAAACTCAGATGGTTTTGTACTTGTTAAATATTCTCTTGCAAATATGGGGGAATATTCTGTCAAGAAAACATCTTTTTCCAAAATAAAATGAGCAAATTTATTCATAAATTCACTTAATGTTTTTCCGAATTCAAAATTTGATTTTGCTATCAAGGAGACTGCTAGGTCCCATCTTCCTCTTACTTCAGCTACCCAAACTGAGAATTTGTTTTTTAACCAGTAATCTATAATGTTTTTTTCATCTTCCAAAGAAGCATCCTGGAACTTGAAATAAATCTTATACTGAGAATAGCCTAGTTTTGTAAAATTAATTACTGCATAATATTCAAAGATAATGTTATTTTTTTCAAATCTTTTTAATCTATATTCAACACTAGGCTTGCTTAATTTTACTTTCTTTGCTATTTGTGAATTTGAATATCTTGAATCTTCATCTAATAAAGTTAAGATTCTTTTATCTTTCAAGTCTAGTTTTAATGCCATTTTTGCCTTATTTTTGTTATTATGTGTATGATATTTATAAAATTTACTGAAAAGTAAGAATTTTAATAAAAAAGTATTATATATGCGTAATGATGTCATTACTATAACATAACAAATAAGGAGGTTATGAAAATGAAAAAAATAAATATATTAATCGGATTATGTATAGTAGCATTAGTTGTAGTAATTGGTTTATTAGTAGCTAGTTCAAGCGAAGATGTAATAAAAATAGGAGTCATAGGACATTTTAGCGGAGATTATGCTAGTTATGGGATTCCTATGAAACAGGCTATTGAGCTTTATGTAGATGAAGTTAATGCAAATGGTGGCATAGATGGAAAGAAAATACAATTAGTTATAGAGGATGATGGCTCTGATGCTGTAAAATCTGCTTCTGGAATGAATAAATTAGTTAATGTAGATAATGCTGATTATATATTATCTAGCCAAGGAAGCGGTGCAACTGCTGTAATAACACCTATTAGCCAAAATAATGGAAAAGTTTTAATGATAACATTAGGAAGTGCTCCTGGATTAACTGAAGATAAAAATTATGTATTCAGATCTATACTTTCTGATGTTTTTCAAGGTGCAAAAATGGTTGAACATCTTAAAAATGTAAAACCAAAAACAATTGCTGGATTATACAGAAATGATCCTTATGGGGTAGGGATTAGAGATATTGTTGAGAAAGGATATGGAAATGTTGTAAATAGCGAGTTATATGAACCTAGTTCAACTGATTTCAGAACACAGTTAATGAAAATAAAACAAGCTAATCCAGATGTCTTAATTATTGCTGGTGCAAGTGACAATTATCCAATATTATTTAAGCAAGTAAAGGAGCTTGGAATAACTTCAACTGTTATTGTTTCTGAAACATTCTATGATAAAAATGTTTTAGAAAAAATAGAAGGAAATGCAGAAGGAGCTTATACTTTATTTCCAAATGAGCCTGTAGATTATGCAAATTTTGCAAAGAAATATGAGACTAAATATGGAGAAACATTTGCATATGGGATGTATGCATATGATGGGGTTACTGCATTAGTAAAAGCTATTGATGGAAGTAAGAATAAGGAAGAAGTTAGAGAAAAATTGTATAATTTACAGTTTAATGGTGCTAGCGGTAGTGTTGGATTTGATAATGAAGGGGATAGAATTGGAATAGATTATACAATTTACCAGGTAAGAAATGGAGAGTTTGTTGCTCTCTAATTTTTTATTTTTTGTTATCTGCATTTGTTTTTTGCCAATTTTTGCTAATACTCTAACTTAAGCTTACTAAGTTCGGACTGACAGAAAGATTTAAATATGTTATAATTATTTTAACATTTGTTATAATTATGTTAACAGTCTTAAGAACAGGATATGGAAAAATAATGCAATTATTTTATAGAGATAAGACTGTAAAATTACATTTAAGGGAGATAGCAAGGCAGGCAGAGCTTTTTGAGCCAAGTGTTTACAGATTTCTTAATAGCCTTGAAAAAGACCAAATATTGAAGTTTGAGAAAGATGGTAACCTTAAAAAATATTCTGTAAAGCAGAATATAAGGGTTTATTTTCTTTTTGAAGCCTTTGATCTTGAAAGATTTGAAAAGCTTCCGAGCATTAGAAGAAATGCTATTAAAACCTATTTAAATAATCTTCCTGAAAAACCTGTTTTTGCAATACTCTTTGGCTCAACTGCTAAAGGAAATTATAAAGAAGATTCTGATATCGATATTCTTTTGGTTACTAATAATAAGATTAATGCAGAGAAAGCAGAGAAAGAGACAAATGCTTTAACTGCTATGAAAATGAGTACATTCCAGATAA
>JAGVYZ010000039.1 GCA_018303025.1 Candidatus Woesearchaeota archaeon | reverse complement strand
AAGCCAGCAGCAATTGAAAATCTTTTCATTCCAGAAAAAAAATCAGAAACATTTTCTCTTAAACCTCTTTTCCTTATTGCTCTTCCAAATTCATGTTTAAGATAGCCATAATCACTCCAGCCCTCATCATGATAAGGACTTTTTGTTAAGCTTAATAATCCACCAACTAATTTTCTATACCTTTTTGGAACTTTCTCTAATTTTCTTTCTAGCCTTTTTTCATAATCAGGTATATCTATATTCTCAATTACTTTTCCATCTTCTTTTAAAGCGAAATGGACTCTTTCCCCAGCAATATCAACAAATGGTCCTTCAGTTGCTCTTTCTAATGTAAAATTAAAAGGAACTTCTCCTGTTAAAACATAATACATAGTAGCACCTAATGCATAAAAATCAGTTCTTAATGAAGCACAGGTTTTTCTATGTTGAACAAAATCATTTAATAAGTGAGGATAAGTATAAGGTGTTCCACCTCTTGTTGGTAAAAATTGTTCTCTTATATTTTCAATAGGACCAGCATTTTGTAAATCAGCTATCTTTACAACATCATTAATCTCATGATTCTTACCAACAAGAATATTTGAAGGTTTGATATCCCTATGCAGCATTCTTTCTTCCCTATGCAAGTATTCTAAACCATTGATTACATTTCCAAATAGACTTCTAAATCTTTCTGGATCTTGAATTGGCCCGCTTAATCTTATTAAATCTTCCAATGAAACACTATCAAAAAATTGTTCGATGATTACTGTTCTTCCATCAAATTTAAATGCATCATAAACATCAACTACATTTGGATGAGATTTTCTTCTGCTATGAATAGAAACTTCTCTTTCATCTAAATCACCCTTGGACCTATTTATTTGGGTAGTAACAGAATTTCCATCAATCTCTGTTTTAGGAATCAGGGCAACTCTTTTTTGCCTTAATCCACCATCAGTAGAATATTCAACTTCAAAAACATCTCTGGTATTGCCTTCTCCAAGTCTTCCTATAACCCTATAGCCTTTTCCAAGTAATACTTCCTCTAGTCTTTCAGCTATTAAATCTCTATTTCCAGAACTAACTAGAGTGTCTTTAAATGCCATTTTTACCCGAAAATAGTAAAGTTTTAGACCTTTTAAACCTATCTTTTTTAATTATTAGCCAGTAGTTACTATTAAACCTATGAACCAGATTATATATTTTTCAACAAAACCCTTAAAAAGCCTTGTTATAACTCAAAACCGCCATGACAAGACAAATTCATCCAACAATAGAATTAGGACTAGTTCAAAATAGAGAGGAGACTCCTGTTCCAAGACTTTTAAGAGAAATAAGAACAGTATTAAGTAAAGATATGGGCGCTGTTTCACATGCAGTTCATTATTTGCATGACATCATAGCAGACCTTGAAACTCATCATAGTGCTGGAAATTCAAGAGAAGCAGGTACTTTGGCTCATAACACTTATGTAAAATTAAGAGAACATTTATTAGGTTATGAAGGCAATATACCTTTGGCATTAGCATTAGTGCCTGCAAAGTTTAGAAGTATTTCTATGTATTCCAATCTTTACTCATAAAAAATGACAGAAGTTATCAAAAAACCAGATATATACCAAAAAACAGAGGCAGTAGTATCTTTATTTAGGAGAGCATTGCCAAGTATTGAAAGTTTAGCCTTAGAAGATTCAAATCTGAAACAGAAGTAGTAAGAATAATTGATTTATCACTTATAATTTCAGACTCCTTAAACGCAATAAGCGATGCTGCAAGAAGTGAAAATACAAGTTTAATTAAATTCACAGCTCGTAATCTTTATGGTGAATTAGGTAGAAGAATAAACGAACCTCTTTATCATCCAATATCAGACATATTAAAAACTTATAGAACTTATTTAATGGCAATAATGAAAGAATCCCCTACTTTATAATTATAATAAACCTTTTTAAGTAATCTTCATTAAAATTAAGCATGCCTGAAGAAGACTATATAGGTTCAACACTAAAAAATCTAAAAGAAGAAATTTTAAGCTTAAGATTTAAGATTATATTCCTCTTTATTTTATTAATATTAAAAATTTATTTCGCTTCAAACATTAAAGAAAATATAGCCATTTACAGAATTTATTATATTTTTCTCTATTATATAATTTTAAGACTAATCGCAGAGTTTGTAGAGATATTTATATTACGTATTTACAATAAGAAACATGGTTACGAATTAAACCACTATGACAATTTTGTCTTGGCTGTTCATAGAATAAGTTTATTCTTAAGCCATTTAATCTTCTTTTTTATACTTTTAGATCTATTTGGCCTTGAATTTAGTAAAATTATAACATCTATCAGTATATTTACTGCAACTTTGACATTTATGTTTAGTGAGTATATAATAAACTTAATTTCAGGCATAAGCATAATGTTCTCTAAAAAATTCAAAATTAACCAGTATATTCAGGTAGGTGAAATTAAAGGAAGAGTAATTAATCTAACATTATTGCATATAGAACTAATGAATGATTCAGGTGAATTAATATTCGTTCCAAACAGGTTTATTTTTATAAAAGAAATAACAAACATAAGCAAGACAAACAGGAAAAAAATAAAATTCGAATTTTTATTGCCTATTTCATTATATAATCAGATAGATAACCTGGAAAAAGAAGTAAAAGAACAGATGTTAGACAAATTTAAGGAGAATTTAGCAGAAAATAATATATCCTTAGATATAACCAAAGTTAATACTGATTCAGCTTTAATTGTTTTCAATTTTGAAATTGATAATTTTAGTTACAATAAAGAGCAAAAAATAAAAAAAGAGGCAGGAAAAATAATCTTAAAATTTATTTCAAAACAAAAGCAAATGACAAATCAAGCCAATATTAAAAAATAACCTAATTTTTTTCTCCTCTATAAAATTAAAAAAAAATCCAAAATAAAAAAACTTTTAAATAGGATTCAGAATAAAATGCAAGAATAAAAAAGTGGTCGATATCATCTTAACAACAGGTACAGGTCAAGGTCCTACTGAACTTAGCGCCTTTGACTCAGCTTTGAACTCAGCAGGAATATCTAATCTTAATCTAATTCATCTTAGTTCAGTAATTCCTAATAATTCTAAAATTATTGAAAAAAAATATTTCACAGACCCAAAAGAATATGGCTATAAGGCATATTGTGTTTTCTCCAGGAATATAACTTCTAAAAGAGGAGATAAAGTCTACGCTGGTTTAGGCTGGTTAATGAAATCAGATACTTCCAATGGTGGATTGTTTGTAGAGCATCAATGTTCAACAGAAGAAGGTGTAAGAAAACATATAACTGATTCATTGACAAGAATGCAGGAATACAGAAAAGAAAAATATGCCAAGATTCAAATGAAAATAATAGGCATTGAATGCAAAGACCAGCCTGTTTGTGCTTTAGTCTGCGCTATCTACAAAACAGAAGGCTGGGAATAAATTTATCTTTCGGTATAATTCATAGAAGCAACGCCTCTTGCACTTCTTCTAAACTCTTCAAAAGTTACGCCCAAAGAAATAACATTTTCTTTTGTAACGATATAAGGTTCTCCATTTGGTTTAATCTTTCCAGAGCCATTTCCTTCATCAAAAACTATTTTCATAATATATAAAGCAAAACCAGGATTTCCACCAGTAATTCTTCCAATTTCATCATAAGCTTCATCACTTACCCTAACTACAGAATCATTTGGCTTACCCAAAGTTTTATGTAAAAAATCTAATCTTTTTTGAATTACTTGTCTTGCAAAAGAAGGTGTTGCCTCTAAATGAAGTTCATTATATCTTACTCCATCTTCAGTTACTCTTTCTTCAAGTGCCATGAATATATAACAATAAAAAATCTTAAAAACCTATCTAAATAATCTCTTTTCCTAATTCAACTAAAGCAATCTCATTCACTGTCTTTTTAGCTTCATTAGAATAAAATGCAAATCCAAGATTTTCTGCACTTAAAATTTTAAAGTTATTTATACCAATAATCTCTCCACTAGTATCAATTAAAGGCCCCCCTGAATTTCCAGGATTTAAAGAAACATCTGTCTGGAAATAATAAGGTAAATTATTATCTCCTTTCCTATCCTTTGCACTAATAATTCCTTCACTTACACTAAAACTTAAACCAAGAGGATTTCCAATAGCAATTACTTTATCTCCTATTTTTACATCATTTGAATTTCCAAATCTTAAATAATCAAAATTGCCATTTGCTTTCAAAACAGCAACATCTTTCTCAATATCATATCCAATTAATCTTAAGGAAAAAGTTTCCCCGTCATAAGTTACAGCATTAGCCAATCTAGCCCCTTCTAAAACATGAGCATTAGTCACAACATAACCATCAGAAGTTATAAAAAAACCAGAACCCTGCCCTACATCTGTTTTTATGCTAACAACTCCTTTTACAGCATCTTCAATTATTCCTGAAAAATCAGCACTAGTGCTTGCTTTAACATTATTCAAGTCTCTTGTTAATTTTGCCTGTGCATTAGAAACATTAACTAGTGTATTGCTTTGAACCTGTACATCATTTTGCAAAGAAGACAAGGCTTTTGTAATTTCACTAATCTGCCCTTGTACTTCTACTTTATTAGAACCAATCAGACTATTAAGGTTTTTTTCAGTAGTATTTAATTTATTATTTAAATTGTCAAACCTGTCAAAAACAATAAACAAAGTTAAACTTTGTATTAAGATAACTAAAATAAGTATTCCAACGCCTAATTTAAGCACTTTTTTCATAAAAATAAGAAAAAATAAGGATATTTAATCCTTGTTATTTATCATAGGGGCAAGTTACTAAATCACTAACTCCCCTAATTCCTTTACATCTTCCAGAACAATCTAAAGTATACTCACAAGGAAGACCAAAATATTCCACTACTCTAAGACCAACTCTTTTGTGATTATCTGTTATTGTCATTCCAGGAGTTTCAGCAACTGCAGCAATTATTTCAGCATTTGTTGGCAAATTATTATCAGTTAAGTCCATTTCAGGTTTAGTTTCAATAACATCATATCTTCTTTTAGGTTTTATCTCAAAATCAGATGCAGCAAAAGATGCATGATGTAATGGTCCTCTTATTGCCTTCCTGAACATAACTGGTTTTCTTAAATTAGCAAAATCAACAGTTTCTTCGTCAACTAAAAACCCAACAGAAACATTAGGTCTTCTTCTATGTCCGCCAACATTAATTCCATTTAAACTCATTTTTTATTCCCCCCATAGTTTACTACTATATTTTTATATGAAAAAATTTTTAAGCCTTTCATTTTATTAAATTTTTAACTTTTTCAACTAACTCAGGCTTAATATAATGATGAATTGTAACATTATAACTGTCTTTCCAGATATTCTCTTTCTTGTCAAATCTTTTATGTCCTAACTCTTCAGCTATTGAAAGAAACAAGTCTTTCACTTCTTCTTTGCTTGCTTTCTTATGTTTCTCTAAAAATTCTTCTGTTTTTTTAGTAGCATAATAACTTCTAACCATATGAGGATAAAACTCTCTTCCACAATATTTCTTGAAAGCTTCTTTAAACTGGGTATCTAATAAAGGATGCCCATTTGAACCTACAAAAATAAAATCATTTTTTTTCTTTTCTTTTAAAACATTACTTAATCTTCCAATATAATCAGAAGGAAATTGTTTAGTAACATTCATTGGAACACCATCTTTAGCCAAATAATTAAAAGTAACATTCTCACCTTTAATAGAAACATCATTTTTCTTTAAAGTTGTCAATCCCTTATGACCATGTAATTTATAGTACATCTCATTTCCAACCCTCATATTAGTTTCCAATAAAGTATACATTGGCAAAGCTAAACTATCTTTTTTATCTTTCAAAGCAAAAGAAACATTTTTTTTCAGTTTAGGATAATATTTTTCAAATTCCTCCTCTTTCTTATATTTATTAGTTACAGCATTCTTTATTTTATCTAAAGTATAAACATAAGAATATGTTCCACCTTTGTTTTTATACAAAACATCCCAATGATTATTAGAAGTTTCATCATGTATTATTAGTTCATCAGCAAACAAAGAATATGCTTTATCTAGTTTTCTTCCATCAGGCAAGATATTTATCCTAGCCCCTTTTATTTCATTATTTACAACAAAACCTTTCAAGAATTTAGAATCTTTTGTATCAATTAAAGTTTTCAAATTATTATGTGCTTTAAACAATTTAACAACAGGAATAGCATTTGGAAATTCTTTTTTAGATAATTTCCATGAATTTTTTAATTTTGTATAGACTTTCAAATCTTTAGAACCAATCCTTAATGTCCCTATTTCTTCCATTAAAAGTTTAATATTCTTTAATTAATAAGCATTTTCAATAAAAAAAATAAAAAATTAAAAAGAAACTCCAGCAGAAACTCTATGAGTTATGTCTTCAGGAATTCCATTTCTACTTCCTGTAAATGAAGGATTATATCCTAAATTAATATGTCCAAATTTTCTTCCTACAAAAGCTTCTCCATAATCCCAGTTTCCATTTAAATTCCAGTCTCCAAAGGATTTTACTTGTACCCCATAGGGAAGATTAGCTCCTACAAAATATCCAATATTCCCTCTATGTGTTCCATTTCTATCTGCATGTACAGGTAAAACTCTTACATTTCCAAATAAATTTCTAGGCAATTTAGGAATTTGTACATTAACACCAGCTTTAACTTCTGATAAAGGTTCATTGCAATGTACACCCTCAACTTCAGGTCCTATTCCATATGCTATAGGTCTCCTTAAGTCTGTTTTTCCAAAATATCCACCTTTATTAAAGTTAACAAAGCTAAACCCATCTACCCCAACAGGAGCTTTATAAAATGCTTCTGTTTTTACAAATGAATTTCCTTCTTCTGGTTGTATGTAATTTACACTTCCATTAACCGCATTTGCAGCAACAGGTGCTAACAAAGCTAATCCTACTCCTAATATTTTACTTCTTAAATTGTTTATATTTCTCATTTTCTTTACCTCCATTATTTGTATTTATTCAATAGTAGTAACCTATTTAGAAACTATTTAAACTATTCTTCTCCATAAATGGAGAGTAGATAAAGCTTAAATATAACTTCTTTATTTATTTAATATGGACATTTCCGTTTTAGAAGAAATAGGATTAACAAATGGAGAGATTAAGACTTATTTAGCTGTCTTGGAATTAGGTTCAACTACTTCAGGTCCAGCTATAAAAAAATCTAATCTGCAAAGCTCTGTTTTCTATAATTCTTTAAATTCATTAATAGAAAAAGGGCTAATTACC
>JAGVYZ010000016.1 GCA_018303025.1 Candidatus Woesearchaeota archaeon | reverse complement strand
TAAACCTATATAAATAAAAAACAAAGCTTATTTTCATGCCAGATATTCAAAGACAAACAGCATTCAAGATATGGTTATCTGAATTAGATGATTCTACTTTTGTCAAATCTTCAAAAGAATTCGAGCCAAGTTATTTTTTAGTAAAAGATAAAAAAATATCAAGAGTAAATGTAATAGCAACAATAGTTAATAAAAATATAACAGAAGCTTATGGTTTCCTGACATTAGATGATTCAACATCCCAAATAAGAGTTAAAGCCTGGAGAGAAGACGTAAAAATATTAGATAATGTCTCAATAGCAGATACAGCCCTAATTATTGGAAAATTAAGAGAATATAACAATGAAATGTATATTATTCCAGAAGTTGTAAAAAAAGTTAATTTAAACTGGGAACTAGTCAGAAGATTAGAATTAACAAAAGAAAGAGGATTGCCTGTAATCTCAACAAAAGATTTCAGAAATGAAGAATTTACAGAAACAATTGCAGAAATGTCCCCTTCAAACCTACAATTGCAAATTATCTCAATAATTGATTCTTCAAATGACAACGGCATTGAAATAGAAGAAATTTGCAGAAGTTTAAGTAAATCAGAAGGAGATATAATGCCTTCAATTAAAAACTTATTAATGGAAGGTCAAATATTTGAAATTCTTCCTGGAAGATATAAAGTTTTAAAATAATTAATCATAATTTTTTACTTTCCACAAACCAAAAGCAAACATATCTAAAAACAGCCCATATACCTGATGTATTCTATCAGGAGAAAGAGTTGCAACCTCTTCTAAAGATGGAATTCCTTTTACATCATATTCTGAATCTAACTTAGCTGCTTCAATAAATTGTACTAAAGTATCTTTAATAGCTCTTCTTCTAATTTCAATAGTAATTTCTGAAGTCCTAAATTTCTCATATCCAAAATAAGAAGCAAAAATTGTTCTCGCACTGCAATAAAATTTTTCAGCTTCCGAAATAATTCTTTCAGGTCTAGGCGGGTTATACTGCATCTATAAAGATGAACATAAAACCTTAAATTCTTATCTAAAACTTTTTTCTTTACGAGGTTATTTTCTTTACGAGGTTTCTTTTTGTAAAAAGAAAACTCTTTTAAATCAAGCTTCTCGAATATATATTACTTCTCGAATATATATTATGAATTACGAAGAAATGTTAAAACAAGCTTATGGAAAGCTTCCAGAAAGAAAAATTACAACAGAAAGATTTGAAATCCCTAAAGCATTAGGTCATATTCAGGGAAATAAAACAGTAATTTCAAATTTTGTTCAGATTTGTGATATTTTCAACAGAAGCCAGGACCACTTATTGAAATATTTGCAGAGAGAACTAGCAACACCAGCAATAATAGATGGCCCAAGATTAGTCTTTGGAAGAAAGTTAAGCGCTTCTTTGATTAATGCAAAAATAGAACAATATTGCAAAGAAGCTGTTTTATGCAGTGAATGCAAGAAACCAGATACAAAGCTAGAAAAAGAAAATGGCATTACAATCATAAAATGCATGGTCTGCGGTGCAAAACATCCTATAAAAACAAAAATATGATATTAATAAAAATTCATTCATCAGAACATACAGAAATCTTGACCTTGTGCGATAGTGATTTGATTGGGGAAAAATTATTCAATATAACTATAAGCAAAGCTTTTTATGAAGGTGAGAAATATGAAGAAAAATATTTAAAAGTATTAAAAGAAGCTCAAAATATTAATGCATTAGGAAAAGAATCAATAGAATTATTATTAAAACATAAAATAATAACAAAAGAAGACATAAAATATTATGATAAAATTCCGCATGTTCAATTATTTTTAATATGACACTATACACAGATAACCAATACTATGAAGCTATAATCCAAATTCGTCCAAAAGACAAAGAGTTAGAGACATTTATAAAAAATCAGATAGAAAAAAATGATTATGTTTTTATCTCAAAAGAAGAAACAAAAAAATATGGCATAGATTTGTATATAAACTCGCTCAAATTTGCAAAGAAATTAGCACCTTTAGTAAAAGAAAGATTCAAAGTTAAACCATTGTTTTCAACAACATTATTTGGAATGAAAGACGGAAGAAGAGTTTATAGATTGACAGTTTTGTTTAGATTAGAAAGAAAACGAAGAGAAGATTAAAAAGTAAGAGTAGCAGGTTCGTAAAGGGTGCAACCCTTACATAGGAAGCATTAAAAAACATAAATAACAACTAAAAATTCAAATGGAAAGAAAAAAACAATATGTTCAGGAAGAAGAAATAGTAACCAGAGTTCCTACGCCAAAAGGAAAGCAATCTTTAGGAATAGTAGAGCAAAGAGTAGGTGGTTCTAGAATGTTAGTTCGCTGTTTTGATGGAAAAGTAAGAAACTGCAGAATTCCAGGAAGATTAAAAAGAAAACTCTGGATAAGAGAAAATGATGTTGTAATAGTTGAACCATGGGAGTATATTCCTGAAACAAAAGGAGATATTATTTTCAAATATCGTCCAAACCAGGTTGAGTGGTTAAAGAAAAAAGGCATGTTGAAGACATTGGAATCAACAGAAGAGTTTTAAAAAAAATTAAGTTAAAGCATCTTACGCAGGGTCGTAAGGGATGCAATCCCTACTATGCAAGAATTAAAAATACCACAAGAAAGAATCGCTATGTTATTAGGTAAAGAGGGCTCTACCAAAAGAGAACTAGAAACAAAAACAGGAACAAAAATAAGAGTTGATTCAGACGAAGGCGATGTATTAATAGAAGGTGATGAATTAAAGTGTTTTATTACTTTAAATATTATAAAAGCAATTGGCCGTGGTTTTAATCCAAAAATAGCATTAAGATTGCTAAATGAAGAAAATATTCTAGAAATAATCAATATGGAAGATTATCTCGGCAATAACAAAAAAAAGATTTTAACAGCCAGGTCAAGATTAATTGGTACTGGAGGAAAAGCAAGAAGGTCAATTGAAAGTTTAACATTTTCAAATATCTCAGTTTATGGAAAAACAGTTGCAATTATTGGAGAAATAGAAAAAGCAGAAATTGCAAAGCAGGCATTAATCAACTTAATAATGGGAAGCAAGCATGGAAATGTTTATGCTTTTATTGATAAAAGAAAAAAGTCATTAGATGAAGAAGAAATCAAAGCAAAAGAATAATTTTAAATATTAATCTATATTTATTAAAACATGAAAATCAGTTACATTTTAGCACTATTTTTTTTATTATCTGTATTTAATGCAGATGCATCAGAATTCATTGGTATACCTACACCAGTTGACCCAGCACCAAATCGAATAGAACTGCCAATACCAGAGCAAAATATTGTAGTAGACATTCCAAGTAACACAGAAATTAATGGAGAAATGCCAGAAGTAGTTCAGCAGGATAATAATGTAATTATTTCAAATCCCCCAGCAATAGTAATTAGTCCTGAAGAATCAAATTCATTAAGAGTTGGAATGATTCCAATAGAACCTAAAAAAATAGAGAATCCAAAAATAGAAATTATTCAAAACAATTATACAAACAGCATAATAGCAACTTCAAATAGTGTTCTAAACCAAGATGAGTTAAAAATAGTAAAAAAGAACAATTTTTTTGAATCAATCCAAAGTTTTTTCATAAAACTATTTTCTTGATAAAAACTAATTAAATAAAATCAACATTCTTTCTATACCATCTTTGTCTTTCTCTTCTTTCCTTACTTTCAAGATTCAAATAACCCCATTTACATTCTCCTAAAACTTGATTTGATGTAAAAACTTTATATCCATTATAGAATAAAGATCGTGCAGTTGCATAAACACAAAACTTAGCATATATTCCCATTAAAAAAATTCGAGATAAATTTAATTTGCTTACTTGTCTAAGTACATCAGGATTAGATAATGCATCATCCTTACTTTTAGTAAATAGGAAATGCCTTGGTGCTTCCAATATTTTTCTTCTCACTGGACCAATAGTTTCACCATAATTATCCACTTCGGTTTCAGTTTGCACCTCAATCAAAGGAATATCATTATCAATAGCATAATCTAAAACGCATCTTATATTAGAATGCAACATCAATTCTGTAAAGAAAAAAACTTGGTCTAAAAAATCAGGTTGCATATCAATGACAAAAATTCCAGTTTCTCCTTGCCTGCATAAATCATCCAAGCCCCGTATTAGTCGCTTCATATAAATTTTTAATAAGAAAAATTATTAAACTTATTGATTAAAAAACATTATAAAAATTTATAAACCCCAATCTTAAATTTCTAAGTATGTCATTAACAGCAGAAGACCTGGCAAAATCACAAAGAGAAATTTCAATCTCAGAATTTTTTGTAAAAAATAAGCATTTGCTCGGTTTTGATAATCCAAGAAAAGCATTGTTAACAACAATAAAAGAAGCAGTAGATAATAGCTTGACATATGATATGCCCATTCTTATCAGAAAAAAAGGAAAAATATTACTAACAAAGATAGGAGAACTTATCGACACTGAACTAGAAAAAGCTCAAAATAAGGTTTATACATTACGAAAAGGTAATTTAGAAAAACTTCCAGTACAGGAAACTATCGAAGTCTTGGCTTTTGATAAAAAAACATTAAAATTGTCTCTTCATCCTGTTTCAACATTATTTAGGCATAAAGTAAATAGCAAAATCTATAGGATAAAGCTCACTTCAGGAAGATATATAGACCTTACTGCTTATCATTCAATATTTACAATAAACCAGGGAGAAATAATTTCTATTCCAACATCTGCCATTAAAGTTGGTACTCCGATAATTGTCCCAAGAAAAAGCTGGAACAGTAATTATGATACAAATGAAATAAATTTAATTGAAGAACTTTTAATGCTTGATCCAAATCTCACTAAAAAAATATTTCTCCATGGAATTAATAATATTTTTACAGATGATATAAATAATCAATTAAAAGAGCTTTTTTCAGAATCCAGATACAGAATTAATGATTTTAGAAGATTCAATTATATTCCATTTAATGTTCTTAGGAAACTTAAAATAGATATTAATAAACTTTCAGATTCCAAGTTGGGTTATTTATATAGTCCTCATAAAATACCAGTAATCATAAAAGTAAATAATAAATTCGCAGAATTACTTGGATTTTATGTATCAGAAGGGTCTATGTTAAAATCATTAAACAGAATTCATTTTTCCTTTGGCATTCATGAAAAAGAAATAGTAGATTATTTGTCTGATTCATTCGAAAAGATTTTTAAAGTTTCTCCGAAAATCAAAAAAGCCCATAGTACAGCATATAATATTATTGCTAATTCCAGCATAATTTGTTTTATTTTTAAGCACATTTTTAAAGTAGGAGATTACGCAAACTCCAAGAGAATACCGGATATTGTGCATAATTTTAGTTATAATCTCAGATATTCATTCCTATTGGCATATCTTGCTGGCGATGGTTATCCAAGTAAGAAATTATTTGAAATATTAAAAAATGATTTAACATTGGATGAAATCGATGCAAAGAAAATAACTTGCGCTACAGCAAGTTTTCAGCTATTTACTGATTTACAATACTTATTATCTTCCATGGGTTTTAGTTATAGCACAGGCATGACAAAAGAAAAACCACGAGTAATTAACAATATTAAAACATTGTATGGAAAAAGTTATCAAATATATATCTATACAAATCGTGAAAGTAGTCATTTGAACTTACTGCCAATTAAAGATACAATAATTAACACATCAGATTCAAAAATCAGCTATTCTATAAATAGAAGCAATCAAAATAATATTTCTTTCAAAGTCTTGCAAAATGGATTATGCGCTCAAAGCATAAACATTTACAAAGGAGTAGAAACTCTTTTGGAAAGTGACCTTGGTATTTTGCGAGTTAAAAGCATAGAAGAGATTCAATATAATCATGAATGGGTATATGATGTTTCAGTACCTAACTGTGAAAACTTTGTTGCAGGTGTTGGAGCAATACTTTGTCATAATTCTTTAGATGCATGTGAAGAATCAAAAATATTGCCAGATATAAAAGTAGAGGTAAATCCAGTCACAGAAGACAGGTTCATAATAGTAGTAGAAGATAATGGTCCCGGAATAGTTAAAGAGCAGATTCCAAAAATTTTTGGAAAATTATTGTATGGTAGCAAATTTCATAGACTAAGAGTTTCAAGAGGCCAGCAAGGAATAGGAATTTCAGCATCAGCAATGTACGGTCAGTTGACAACAGGAAAGCCAATAAAAATTATTTCTAAAACAGGAAAAAACAAGCCAGCTCATTATTTCGAACTTCATTTAGACACAAAAAAGAACGAGCCAGAAATAGCAGCAGAAAGAATAATTGATTGGGAAAAAGAGCATGGAACAAGGATTGAAATTGAACTCCAGGCAAAATACCAGAAAGGAAGGCAATCTATAGATGAATATTTAGAGCAAACAGCAATAGTAAATCCTCATTTATTTTTAATTTACAAAAATCCAGAAAATGAAATTAAAGAATTTCCTCGAGCTACTAATCAATTACCAAAAGAATCAAAAGAAATCAAACCTCATCCTCATGGAATAGAATTAGGCATTTTAATAAAAATGCTTAGAGAAACAAGTGCAAAAACACTCCAATCATTTTTAGAAACAGATTTTTGCAGGGTTTCATCAAAAGTAGCCCATGAAATTTGTCAGACAGCAGGATTATATGAAAAATCACATCCAGATAGAATAGCAAGAGAAGAAGCAGATGCATTATACAAAGCAATTAATGCAACAAAAATAATGTCTCCTCCTACTGATTCAGTTATTCCATTAGGAGAAGAATTAATACTGAAAGGATTGAAAAAAGAAATCCAAGCTGATTTTTATACAGCAGTTACAAGGCCAACATCAGTCTATAGAGGAAATCCATTCATTATAGAAGTTGGCTTGGCTTATGGTGGAAATATTCCAAAAGATGAACCAGTAGATTTAATGAGATTTGCAAATAGAGTTCCTTTATTATATCAGCAATCAGCATGTGCAACAACAAATTCAGTTGTAAAAACAAAATGGGTTAATTATGGCTTAAGCCAGAGTAGAGGAGCATTGCCAGTAGGTCCTTTGGTTTTGTTAATTGAAATTACATCTGTCTGGGTTCCATTTACATCAGAAAGTAAAGAAGCAATAGCCCAATATCCAGAAATAATAAAAGAAATTAAACTTGCCTTGCAGGATGCAGGAAGAGAACTCGGTTCTTTTATAAGAAAAAATGTAAGGGCAAAAGAACAAAGAGAAAAAATTGATTTGTTTGAAAAATATATTCCAGAATTAGCAAATGCATTAAGCAATTTAAGCAATGAAAAAAAATCAGAAATAGAAGAAAATCTAGAAAAAATACTAAAGAAAGGTCTTAAAGATTTATTATTAGAAAATAACATAGAAGCTAAGCCAGCAAAAGAGCAAAAAGAAAAAATAATGGATGAAATAGAATGACAAAATCAAATCAAAAAGAAGTATTGGAAAACTTAGGTAAAAAACTAGTTGACCAGGTAAAAAAAGGAAAAAACCCGGAAATAGTTTTTAGATTAAGAAATTTAACAAATATAATTTATGATAAAAAAACAAGAACATTGAAATTAGGAGATAAAACATCTTCAAGAAGTTTCTTTAATTTAGCTCATGCAAAAAAATTTCTCCAAACAGTAGAAGTCGCTTCTGTAATTAAAAAAGAACTTTTAGAATCAGGAAAACACGAGCATCTTAGAGGTGTTTTCTATATGACTAAAAGAACTATCCCTAAAACAAATGTAAATTTAGTAGATGAACAAACAGAAACTGATAAAGCAATAGAAGATTTAGAAGTTATTACAGGACTTTCAAGAGAAGAGCTTCATGTATCAGCAAATAAAATGGGTAGCATGGTTGGCAATGTTATTTTAGGAGATTCAGGAGATGTTATAGATTGCTCAAAATTAGGAAAAGGTGGTTACTCCATTCCTTCAATTACAGATGAACTAGAATTAAAAAAAGTAAGTGCAAAATACGTTTTATACATGGAGAAAGCAGCTATTTTTGAAAGATTAAATGAAGATAAATTCTGGCAAAAAAATAATTGCATCTTAGTTACTTCACAAGGCCAGACAACTAGAGGAATAAGAAGATTACTTCAAAGATTAGCAGAAGAAGAATCTCTTCCAATTTATGTTCTATGTGATGGTGATGTCTACGGAGCATATATTTATTCAGTTGTTAAATATGGTTCAATAGCATTAGCTCATGCATCAGAAAGATTGACAATTCCAAGTGTTAAATATATTGGAATAACAATGGATGATGTTATTAAATATGATTTGAAAAGGCACTTAATCAAATTAACAGAGCAGGATATAGCAAGAATAAAGCAAGTAACAGAATACGATTGGTTTAAAGACAACAAGGAATGGCAGCGCCAGTTTAAAATAATGAAAGAATTAAATGGAAAAGTAGAAATTCAGTCCTTATCAGCAAAAGGCATTTCATTCATTTCAGAACACTATCTTCCTGAAAAGATAAAAAACAAGGAATTTTTAGAGTAAAAGTTTTCTTAGTTAATTTTCTTTTTCCTTAAGGTTTTTCTTTTCTAAAGAAAAAGCTTAATAAAAAAGAATTTAAATCAATACGATACATATCGTATCATGTGGACATTAAAAGTTTCTCTCAATGGAAAATCGGCTTTAATAGGAAGCAGGACATTAAAGCATAAAGTAAATTTGTTTGTTTTTCCTCTTTCTTATTATTATGAAAAAAACTGGGTAATAGTAAATCTTACAGGAATTATTTTAGGTTCTGAAAAAAACAAGAAAGATTTTGAAAAAGACTGGAAAAATTCAGGAAGATTAATCAATATTGAATTTAATAAAGATTTTTTTATAGCAACTATTAAAGAGCCCATATTTGCAAAAACAATCTACAACAAAGATATAATTCACCTTTCACCCGCTTTAATTGATGAGAATGGCTGGGAAACATTATACATATCTTCCTTTAATAAAAAAATAATTGAAGATTTTTTAAAAACATTAAGAAAAAATTATGAAATAAAACTACATTTTTTAAAACAAGAAAAAGTAAAAAATATTTCAATATTGCAGCAAAATCCAGAGCTAACAGACAAGCAAAAACAAGCAATGGAGCTTGCAATTAAAAATGGTTACTATGAATATCCAAGAAAAACTTCAATAAAAAATTTAGCCAAGATTTCAAAGTTGTCTTTCTCAACTTATCATGCTCATTTGAGAAAAGCAGAGCAGAAACTTCTTCCATTTTTCTTCAACAAATAAAAGAAAACACGATATATATCGCTATAAACTTTAACTAATTTCTATAATCATTTTATAGTGATTAAAATGAAATCGGCAAAAGATATTTTAACACCAGAAGAATATGAGAAATATCAACAGGAATGGAGAGATTTTAAAGGAAAATATACAAAAAATTCTCCTTACAATGTAAATTCTAATACTCCTTTTATTAGCTTAGTTTATCAATTTCAGGACAAGCCATTATTTCGTGCAAAAGTCTTTAATAGAGAATTAAGAAAATTTACTCCTTATTTTAATGCAGGAGAACATTTGCTTCCATTTTGGGATGGAACCCATCAATTATTGGTTGGAGTTCAAATGTATACTGCAAGCTCTCATTTGGTAAGAGATAATTATGATACAACAGAAGCATTAGAAGCAAGAACCTCATTAGATTTTAAAGCCAGAATCTACTGGAATGACAGAATTTCAGTTGAATTAATAATAGAACAAAGAAGAAATTCAATATTATTTGGTCATGAAACAGTTTACTCTGACAAAACAGAAAATAAAATAGCTCAAATTGATTCTTTAATTGTTTTACATTCAAGAGCATATTATGAATGCATTGAAAGAATTAAGAAAGGAAAAAAAGGAGAAATTCCTGATTTAATAAGAAAAATACAAATGCAGGAAATACATCTTGGAAAATTAAATGTTCCAAGAACAAATCTTCCTTCTGCCCAAAGTTTAATCTCAAGATTAGAACAAGGAGAAATTCCAGAAGCAGAATTGCATGACTTTTTTTCTTTGTGGAATAAATAGTCTATCATTTTATGATGTTTTTAAGGTTCTTCTTTCCTTTCTTTAGCAGGTTCGTGAAGGACGGAGCCCTTACCTCAAAAGAAAACTCTTTTAAATTAATTCTTAGCTTAAATATTAGTGCCTGGGTAGCTCAGTTGGTAGAGCACATGTTTTTTTGAGGATTTCCTCAGGAAATGTGAAGCTGTTAACCATGGGGTCGTGGGTTCGAGTCCCTCTCCAGGCGTTTTATTTTTTTATAAACCTCTAAAACCTGCTTAAACCAAGAATATGCAATTTCTTTAAATAATAAAACACCAGTCCTAGAAGAAGGATATTTTACTAAAACTAAATTTAATTCTTCATCACCCTTTTTATAATAATCTTTAATTCTATTAAGCTCATCTTGAATATAAGGATTAAGCTTTTCTTCAGTTAAGTTCTTTAAGTCTAAATTATATTTCTTGATATTTTCTTTTGAAATATTTATAAACCCATTATTTAAATCTTCATTTAAATCTGAAACATTATCTGCAAGTTTAATAGCAAATCCATAAGAATAAGCAATCGAATTTATAGTTTTTTTGTCTAATTCAGGACATAAAAGATAAAGAAATTGAATTCCTACAGATTTTCCAATTTTTGAATTTAATTTGTCCAGATCATAAGAATTAAGAATTTTATCTTTTCTCTTAAGGTTTTGTTTTTCAATATCCCAATAGTTTATAACTTCATTAAAGAAATCTGTGGTATATTCAAAATTTTCTTTTTTTAATTTTAATAATATTGCTCCTAATTCAAATATATTTTTTTCCCAACCTAGTTTTATTGAACTTTTTCGGTTATTGAAAGAATCATTTAATATTTGTTTTGCTCTGTCTAATTGGGTTATGTTTGCATTCGTATCAACCTCGTCATCTATGATAGCTAAAGCATGATTAACCAAGGAAAAAGCTATTTTCTTGTTTCCATCTAGAAAAGTAGCTATTTTATCATAAGTTCTTATTCTTCCATATTTTCTCATCTCTAAATTTCGTTCCTTAGAAACTTTTTTTCTTAGGTTTTCTTCAATAGTGGTTACCACAATAAATCAAAGACTTTAGATTTAATAAACTTGATGTTAATGAAAAGATATACTTCCTACACATTAACTTTAAATTCTATTCATCTTTTACAAAAATATGAAATCAGAAGAAATCAAAAACATTGTAAAAGAAAGTTACAGTAAAATCGCTAAAAATGAATCTTCTTGTTGTACTTGTAGTTGTAAAAAAAATGAGCAGGAAAAAATAGCAAAAATGATTGGTTATTCCAATGAAGAATTAAAAACACCAGGCAATCTTGGTTTAGGCTGCGGAAATCCAATAGCAATAAGCAAAATAAAAGAAGGAGATGTTGTTTTGGACTTAGGTTCAGGAGCTGGTTTTGATTGTTTTTTAGCATCAAAAAAAGTTGGCAAGTTAGGCAAAGTAATAGGTGTAGACATGACTCCTGAAATGATTGAAAGAGCAAAGTCAAATGCAAAAAAACATTCTTTTTCTAATGTTGAATTTAAATTAGGACATATTGAAGATTTGCCAATAGAAGATGAAACAATTGATATAATTATCAGTAACTGTGTTATCAATTTATCTCCAGATAAATTAAAAGTTTTCAAAGAAGCATATAGGGTTCTAAAAAAACAAGGAAAAATGTATGTTTCAGATATTGTTTTGTTGGGAGATTTAACAAATGAGCAAAAAAACAATCCAGACTTAATAGCAGGTTGTGTAGCAGGTGCAGTCAAAAAAGATGATTATCTTAGTTTAATAAAAAAAGCAGGATTTAAACATAATATCTTAAATGAAGACAAAGAAATTTCAAAAAAGCAATATCAAGGTATAAATCTTGAAAGTATTAAAATAGAAGCAATAAAGAATCAATAATTCTCTTCTAAAACTTCATAATAAGCTTGCGGATGTTTGCAGGCAGGACATGATGCAGGTGCATCTTTTCCTTCATGAACATAACCGCAGTTTCTGCATTTCCATTTTACAATTTTATCTTTTTTGAAAACTTTTCCTTTAGTAACATTCTCTAATAACTTTCTATATCTTTCTTCATGTTTCTCTTCAACTTCACCAATTTCTTTGAAAGAATCAGCAATAGCATTAAATCCTTCTTTTCTAGCTGTTTTTTCAAATTCAGGATACAAAACAGAATATTCCATTTTCTCACCATTATCAGATTCTAATAAGTTTTCAGATGTAGTTCCTATTCTTCCAGCAGGATATTTAGCAGTAATCTCTAAATCTCCACCTTGTAAATATTGAAAAAATACTTTAGCATGTTCTTTTTCATTGTCCGCAGTCTCCAAAAATATAGATGAAATCTGCTCAAATCCCTCTTTTTTAGCAACACTTCCAAAAAAAGTATACCTGTTTCTAGCCTGGCTTTCACCAGCAAATGCTTTCAATAAATTCTTTTCAGTTAAGCTTCCTTTTAAGTTCATAAAAAACATATTCTTCTCAGGTTTTTATACTTTTCTTACAATTATATTCTTCAATCTATATATTAAAAGGTAGGTTTACAGGACAAACACCCTTAGAAAGTTTATAAATAAAAAACATTAAGATTTAACATGGATGGCATAATGACAAAAAATCATTTAATATTAAGCACAGATAAAATAAAAAGTAAAATTTATACAATAAGAGGTATACATGTAATGCTTGATAAAGATTTAGCCGAGCTTTATAATGTGAAAACAAAAGCATTAAATCAAGCAGTTAAGAGAAATAGTGAGCGATTTCCTATTGATTTTATGTTTCAAATATCACCAGTGGAGTTTGATAACTTGAGGTCACAAATTGTGACCTCAAGGTGGGGTGGTAGAAGAAATTTACCCTATGTTTTTACAGAGCAGGGAGTAGCAATGCTCTCAGGAATTTTAAAAAGCAATACAGCTATAAGAATAAGCATTCAAATAATGAGTGCATTTGTAACTATGAGAAAATTTATTTCATCAAATGCTCAAATATTTTACAGATTGGATGTTATAGAAAAAAAGCAAATTGAATACGATAAAAAATTTGAGGAGATATTTGATGCAATACAAAACAAGGACATCAAGCCAGAAAAAGGAATATTTTTTGATGGACAGATATTTGACTCTTATAAATTTCTTTCTGACATCATTAGAACTGCTGATAAATCCATAGTTCTTATTGACAATTACATAGATGATTCAGTTTTGACGCTATTTAGCAAAAGAAATAAAAATGTGCAGGTTACAATATTTACTAAGGAAATTTCTAAACAATTATCACTTGACTTGGCTAAATACAATTCGCAATATCCACTTATTGAGGTAAAAGAATTTCAGCAGTCTCACGACAGGTTTCTCATAATTGACAATAGAGAAGTATATCACATTGGAGCTTCATTAAAAGATTTAGGCAAAAAATGGTTTGCATTCTCAAAATTTGACAAAGAAGCATTTAATCTGCTTGATAAGTTAGGATTGAAATAACTAACCATTAAACAACTTAAAAACTACAACTGCAAAATTTTATAAACAAGGTATTTTTGGTTATTCTATGGGCTCGTGGCTTAGCCTGGTATAGCACCACTCTGATAAGGTGGGGGTCGCAGGTTCAAATCCTGTCGAGCCCATATTTATTTGTCAAGAGGATTAAATGCAAAAGGTAACAAAGGCAATAATTTCAGCAGCAGGTTATGGAACAAGATTTCTTCCAGCAACTAAAAACGTTCCTAAAGAAATGCTTCCTCTAATAGACACTCCAATAATTCATTATGTTGTAAAAGAATGTATTGATTCTGGAATAAAAGATATTATTATTGTAACAAGAGAAGGAAATAATGCAATTGAAGATTATTTTGACAGGCATTATGAAATAGAAGAATTTCTCAAAAAAAATAACAAAGAAGAAAGAATGAAGAAATTTTATGAAGTTTTTGAAAAAGCAAATATTTCTTACATAAGACAGAGTAAATCATTGCCCTATGGAAATGCTTCTCCTTTATTAGCAGCAAAACCTTTCCTGAATAAAGATGAAGCATTTGCATATTTATATGCAGATGATGTTTCAGACATCTCACCAGCAACAAAAGAATTAATAGAAAAATTCAATGAAAAAAAAGATGCATCTTGTATTTTAGGTGTTCAATTAAAAACTCGCGAGACAATATCAAAACATGGTGCAGTTAAAATAAAAGATAATACTCAAGATGAACTAGATTTCATGGTAGAAAAACCTCATCCAGATAAAACACCTTCTTTGTTAGCTTCTTGTGGCAGGTATGTTTTTACATATGAAGTCTTCAATCATTTAAACATAAATAAGCTAGGAAAAGACAATGAATTATGGACTACAGACGGAATTCAGGAATTAGCAAAAACAAGTAAAGTTTACATTCATGAAATAAAAGGAAAAGTATTAACAACAGGTGACCCATTAAACATGATAAAAACAACATTGCATTTTGCCTTAAAAGACCCAGAATTATCAAAAACAGTAAAAGAATTCTTAAAAACAATAGGGGAATAATTTATATATTCCAAAATCTATGTTTATTTAGAGGTGATGTTTTAATGAAGAGAATAAAATCAATGCCAGTAGGAGATTGTTGTTCAGTTCCAAAATCAGTAATGATGATGAAACTAGCATCTGGTTTAATTTATGCAGTAACCGGCGTTTTATTAGTTTTCTGGCAACCAATGACAGTAGAAATTGCATTAGCAATATATCTTGTAGTAAAAGGCTTAAAGAAAATGATAATGTGCTGTTAATTATTTTATTTTTGCATTTTCTTTTATTTCTTTTTCAGTTGTCAATAAAATAACATTTTTGTCATCAGAAGCAGCTAACAACATTCCTTCTGATATTACCCCTCTTAAAACAGCAGGCTCTAAATTCTTGACAACAATTATTGTTCTTCCAATTAAATCTTCTTTAGAATAATAAGGTCTTATTCCAGCAACAATCTGTCTTTCTTCATCACCAAAAGAAATTTTTAAAACATATAATTTAGAAGCATTTGGATGTTCCTCTACTTCTAAAATTTTTGCAGTTCTCAAATCCAATTTTTGGAATTCTTCTATAGTAACCATTTTATTTATTTTCTATTTTTCTAAAAAGTATTTCTCCTTTCTTAGATTTATAGCTTTTTATTAAACCAAATTCGCATTCTTTTAAATTTCCGTTTTTAATTCCAAGTTGTTTGTTTATTTTTTCGCAGGTTTCAGGTATAAAAGGATATAATAAAATAGAAACTATTCTTAATCCTTCTAATAAATTATATAAAACAATTTCTTTTTCTTTTCCATTTAATTCCCATGGCTTTTTTTCATTAACATACCTGTTGCAATCTTGTACTAATCTCCAGATTTCATTTAATGCCTGGTTTATTTTCAAATCCAAAATTAATTTGTCAATATTAGAAATTTCAAATTTCAATTCTTGTTTCTCTTTTTTAACTTCTCCAAATTTTTCTACCAAATTTAATGTTCTAGAAACTAAATTTCCAAGTTCATTGGCTAATTCATTATTCAATCTTTCTTTTAGTGCATTCTCATTAAAATCACCATCATCCCCGAAAGGAATCTCTCTAATTAAGAAATATCTGATTGCATCTACCCCATATTTTTCAGCTAAATAAACAGGAGAAACTGCATTGCCTAAAGATTTACTCATTTTCTGCCCATTAACAGTAAAATATCCATGGATATACAATGTTTTAGGTAACTTATATTTTAATGCTAAAAGCAAAGCTGGCCATATAGTAGCATGTATTCTTAATATATCATTAGCCATTAATTGTAAATCACAAGGCCAATAATCCTTAAACTTATTATTAATTTTTAGTCCAGTTACATAGTTAAGAAGAGCCTCAATCCAGACATAGCAACTATGGTTTTTATCAAAAGGTAATTCAATACCCCAACTAACTTTTTCTTTTTTTCTGGAAATTGAAATATCCTGTAATCCTGTTTTAAGAAAAGAAACTACTTCATTTCTTCTTTTCATTGGAAGAATTTCAAATTCTCCTGTTTCAATTAATTTTAAAAGTTTATCTTGAAAAGCAGATAATTTAAACATATATGCTTCTTCTTTTATTATTTCGGGTTCCTTTTTATGTAAAGGACATTTTCCATCAACTAAATCACTTTTATTTAAATATTGTTCACAGCCAACGCAATAAAGAGCCTCGTATTCTCCTTTGTAAATAAATTTTTTATCATAAAGTTCTTGTAATATTTTAGAAACTTCTTCCTCATGTTTGGGATTAGTAGTTCTTATAAAAAAATCATTTGAAATATTTAATAATTTAAATGTCTCTTGAAATTTTTTAGCTATCTTATCTACAAATTCTTTTGGCTCTGTTTTATTTTCTTTGGCAATTTGCTGTATTTTTTGGCCATGCTCATCTGTCCCAGTTAAGAAAAAAACATTCTCTTCTTTTAATCTATGCCATCTAGCAAATACATCTGCCAATATAGTTGTATAAGCAGAACCTATATGGGGTTCTGAGTTTACATAATAAATCGGTGTTGTGACATAAAATTTATTTTTTACCATGAAAATTAAATAAAAATCAAGTTTAAAAACATTCTTTTTCTTATTAATTAGAAGCGCTAGTAGTATAGTGGTTATTATGCGGCCTTCCCAAGGCTGCGGCCCGGGTTCGAATGAGCTTTTCTCTTACAAGAGAAAACTTCGGAAAAGAGAACAAAGCTGCGAAAGTCCCGGCTGGCGCATTTAATCTTTTTTCTTTCATCAAGAGGATTTATAAAAAAACTTGAGCCCGGCAGGAATCGAACCTGCTACCTTGACCGTGTGAGGGTCAAATCATACCAATAGACCACGAGCTCATAAGAAAACTAAAAAATCAGACTTTATAAAAATATCAAAAAAAGAAAAATTAAACAGTTTCAACTGATTTAACAGGTTTAATATGGCGTCTTAAATTGACTTCTAAGCAATGATTATCTAATCTTCTTTTTCTTTCTAAGATTTCTATAGTACGATTAACAAATGCTTGAAGTATTGTACCTCTTGCTTTTTCATAATCTTCAGTAGATAATCCCTTAAAGAATATTCCATTGAAGCAATAGCCTCTATCTTCCAGATGATAATGTGTTTCTCTAGCAATTAAATCATTAAAACCTTCAGCAAAAGAAGTATTTGCTCTGCTGTAAGTATAAAAGCTATAATTAGCAACAGCATCTGTAAATTGTTCAGGTGTCATGTCCAAGTCGCTATGTGGTGTTTCCATATACAAACCCTTAAGGGTTCCAGATATGGGAGAATCTTTTATTGTTTCCATGAAAAAAGTAAACTTTCACAATTTAAAAGCAAAATTATAATCTTAAATATATAATCAAATATTCAAGAACTCAACAATTTTACTCATCTCTTTAGTATTCAACATGTAAACTCTTTTTTCTAAAAATTCAAAAGCAGGAATTTTCTCTTTAGTTTGTTTTTTAGATAATTTCAAAACATGAAAATAAGCATCTTCAAAAGCATTCATTAATTTCTTAGTCTGGTTAATATAAACCTCTTTCAATATTCTTTCATTGTCATTTAATTTTTTATGCTCAACAGAAATAACTTTAGATAAAACTCTGGGTTTAGGTTTAAACTTATCTTTATCCACGATCTCCAAAGTTTCAATTTTAAAAAATGTATTCATTAGTTTATTCAAAAGAGGTGAAATTAAAAAATTATTAGGAACAGTAAATATAGCTTTCTTAAAATTACTTTTTAATAATTTATTAAACAGAGGTTCAGAAATGTTATAAGGAATATTACCAACTATCTTGTCATACTTCAACTCCATGTTTAAAACATTTTTATTAAGAATTTTTACATCTTTAAACTTCTCTTTTAATCCAGAAATCAATTCCTTATCAATTTCAACTAAATTTAAATTTTTAGTTTTAGTATATAATTCAGAAGATAAAGCTCCATTTCCAGCACCAATTTCAATAACACTTTCATTTTGTTGAATATCTAAGTAGCTAACAATTCTTTTAATTAGTTCTTCATCAATCATAAAATGCTGGTCATATTTTATCATTTCTGTTTTCTTTCCCTGAAGGTTTTCTTTTACAAAAGAAAGGCTTCTGATGGTCATATTTTATCATTTTGATTAAATTATTTTTCTCCCTTAAGGCTCTTTTCTAAAGAGGCTTAAAACAAGAATACTTAAAGCTAATCCAGTAACAATATCTAAGATATAATGTTGTTTAGTTAGTATGGTTGAAATAGCAATTAGTAAAACCCATAAGAGTAAATAAACAAAATTAAGATGTTTTCTCATTAAATAAGCAGCAGCAAAACTCAAAGAAATATGCAAAGAAGGCAATGAGTTATAAGGCAAATCAAAATAAGTCCAGAAGGTATTAAGCACCCATGCAAAAAATCCATCAATAACAACAGGTCTTACAACTTTCGCAGGAATCAATAAAAAAATAATAAAGGAAATAATGGCAATTGTCCAATAAACATAAACTAATTTCCTTATTTCATAGCTTCTTTTCAAAACAAAAAAAGGCATTGCAATTATGATATAAGACGAAACATAAAATATCAAAAATACAGGAATAACCTTCATAGTTTCCTCAAAAGCAAAGGCAAAATGAAAATAACTTCTTCCAATTGAAAGCATATTAACAATAGTATAAATTAAAAGAAATATTGCAAAAAACCAGATTCCTTTTATTAAATACTCTTTTTTCATTAAAAGTTTGAAGAATTAAGGTTATTTAATATTTTCTTTCAAGTGTTTTCTTTAGTGTAGGTTTTCTAATTGCTTCTTTTTTAGTGTAGGTTTTTTCTTGTGTCTTTCTTTTAGCGTAGGTTTTCTTTCTACAGAAAGAAAAAGTACTGCTCCTGCTGGGACTTCCAGAAGCTTTTCTTTCTTCAAGGTGTTCTTTTCCCCGAAGGCTTTTCTTACAAGAAAAGGCTTCTTTTGAACCCAGGTTTCGACCGTGAGAGGGTCGAGTGAATGGTCTAAGCTCTTTCTTCCTTAAGTCATTCGGTCTTTCTTTCCTTAAGGTTTCTTTCTACAGAAAGAAAGCTTATTTGACCGAGCTACACTACAGGAGCATTAATAACAGATTAAAAAAACCAATTATAAATTTTTGTATTATGAAAAAATCAAATAAAAAAACATTTAAACCCATCGTTAATTAAAAGGAAACATGAAAAAGATATTTTTATTGTTATTTATACTTTTATTATTCACCCCCATAGCTTTAGCTCAGGAAATAGAAACCTCAGTTTACATCTTAAACTTGGGCAAATTTGATGTAGCAACAGGAACATTCACAGCTGATTTTTATTTATCCATGAAATGTGATACAGAATGTAATTCAAACTTCGAATTTATGAACGGAAGAGCAACATCAATAGATAAGATTATAGATGAAAAAAATGAAAAGTTTTACAGAATTCAGGCAAGTTTAAACTCTCCTGTTAATCTAAAGCAATTTCCATTTGACAAGCAAAAGATGGAGATTATAATAGAAGATAAAATAACACCAATAGAAGATTTAATCTATGTCCCAAAATTAGAAGAATCAGGATTAGATGATTCAATAATTTTCATAGGCTGGGATTTAGATGGTTGGAATGCAGAAGCAAAAGAGCATTATTATCCAGCATATGAAGAAACATATTCTCAATATGTTTTCACAATAGATATCTCAAGGCCTTCAATAAATGCATTTTTCAAAACATTTCTTCCAGTAATATTCATAGTCTTAATAGCACTATTAAGTTTCTTTTTAGATCCAGATAAAATAACAACAAGATTAGGAATGGTTGGCTCAGCATTAGTCGCTTCAGTAATGTTCCACGTATCGATTACCAACCAGATTCCACCAGTCGGTTACTTGACCTTTGCAGATAAATTCATGATTTTGACTTATTTTGTGCTTTTGGCAAGTTTCATCTTAAATGTATTAATGCTTGATTTGTTAGAAAGAAAAAAGAATGAATTAGTTGATAAAATTCACAAAGTTACAGAATATTCAATGATTTTCATTGTTGTAATATTATATGCCTTGCTTTTAATTTTCTTAATGTAAATTAATTTTATAAACTAAACAAATATTAAAATAAAATGGAATATCTCTGGATAATCTTTGCTTTATTGTCAGCATTAACAGCAGCATTAGTAGCAATCTTTGGAAAAATAGGTTTGCAAAACATTGATTCAACAACAGCAACAGCAATTCGTTCAATAGTAATGGCATTATTTTTAACAATAATTGTATTTAGCCAGAAAAAGTTCAATGAAATATCAAGTATTTTTGCAAATTCAAAAGCATTATACTTTATTGTTTTAAGCGGAGTAGCAGGAGCATTATCCTGGTTATTTTATTTCCTGGCTTTAAAATTTGGAACAGTAAGGCAGGTAGTTCCAATAGACCGGTTGAGCATCGTATTTGCATTAGTCTTCGCAGCAATTTTCTTAGGTGAAAAATTAAATTTGTATTCTATAATTGGAATAATTTTAATTACAGTAGGTGCAATAATCATTGCCTTGAATTAGTATTATTAAACCTGAAAATGTTTATAAAATAAAGAACTAATCTAAAAAAGATTGGAATGAAATTAAACCATTTATACGAATCTCAACAATTTTCTCCAGAGCTTCTTTTTTCTTTATTTCAGAATGCAGAACATATGAAACAAAATCCAAAGTTTTATTCTTCAGCTTTAAATGAAAAAGTTTTAGCAACACTATTTTATGAACCAAGTACAAGAACAAGATTAAGTTTTGAGTCAGCAATGTTAAAATTAGGCGGTTCAGTAATTTCAACAGAAAATGCAAAAGAATTTTCATCAGCAGTTAAAGGAGAAAGTATTCAGGATACCATAAGAATAGTTTCTTCTTATGCAGATGCAATTGTTATTAGGCATTATGAACAAGGTGCAGCAGAGTTAGCATCCCAGATTTCAAAAGTCCCAATAATAAATGCAGGAGACGGCAAAGGCCAGCATCCAACTCAAGCATTATTAGATATGTTTACAATTTACAAGGAAATTAATAGAATAAAAGATTTTACCATAATTTTTGTTGGTGATTTAGCTTCAGGAAGAACAGTCCGTTCATTATCTTATCTTTTGGGTAAATTTGAAAATATTAAAATAATTTTTGTCTCGCCTGAAAACCTAAAAATAGGAGAAGATATTAAGGCATATTTAATAAGGCACAATATTGAATTTAAAGAAGAAACAGACCTAAATAAAGTTCTCCCAATAGCAGATATAATTTATATGACAAGAATTCAAAAAGAAAGAATATCAAAAGAAGACTACGAAGAAGCAAAAGGAAAGTATATAATAAATGAGAATAACTTGCATTTAATAAAACAAGATGCAAGAATCATGCATCCCTTGCCCCATGTAGAAGAAATTTCTTTACCCTTGCATATAGAACAAGAAGACAAAAGAGTTGCTTATTTTAGGCAGGCTGAAAATGGATTATATATTAGAATGGCATTACTCCATCATTTATTAAAATAAATAGCCCCACCAGCTTTATAACTAAAAGTTATTTTAGGCTTTTTTGCTTAAAACAGGCTGATAAAGGCATAATTACATAAATTATTTTAAGTCTAGGAAATATATGTTATGGTTTATACCAATATGAATCTTTTGTTCCTTTTTTAGTAATAATGTTATATTTCAAGTTTAATCTGTTTTCTTTCCCCAAAGAGGTCATAAAACAATATATATTTTTGTTTCTGCATATCTAAAGCCAAAGACCATATAGTCTTAACTCCAGGAAAATTCTGGCAGGTATAAGAACCCTTTCTTCCTAAAATCTTCATGATATTATCATAACTAAACTTTTCTTTATTAAAATTAATTCCTTGTAAGGTTTCATAATATCTTAAAAAAGTGTTATGATAAGGGACTCTTTTGAGTACAGTATCTTCTATTTCAAGTTCTTTATCTACATAATGGTTTGTTTGTATCAAAAGGTTATCCTTTGGGTAAATGACTTTAAATTTCTTTGAAGTATGTTCAACTATTGCCATATTGCCTTTTTTGTCTGCAATAAAAAAATTCTTTGGGCAACATAATGGAACTTTCTCAAAAACTTTTATAGCATCTTCAACTGTTGTACAAGTTTCAGCTATAAGTTTAGTCATATGAATGCATGTAAGTCCATAAGACCATTCATTAGCATAAGCAAAAGTTAATCCTATAAACAATCCTTTATCATTTATAGCATCATCTACATTATAATAGAAGTTCTTTACATCAAGTCCAGCTTCACCACCATAAGCACCATCGGTCACGGCAATAAATGAATTTTTTTGAGGATTATCAACTTTGTAAATCTGAAATACATCTTCAGTCTTAGGAATCCAATCATAATTTCTTCCAACATATAAAGATTTTTTAGTCTTAAAACCAAATATTGTGCATGCTTTTCCTGAAATAAATTTTTTAAAGAATTCTATTTCATTGGAAATAAAGAAACTAATTACTTTTTCTTCATCTAATTTTAACCCTATTGCAATTCCTCTTAGTTCTTCCAACATTTTTGGATAAAATTTCTTATATATCTCTAACTGTTTCTTATAAATATCTGAATCAAATTTAAAATTCGCTATATTCATTCCATTCTTTTTATATATCTCACCCTCTTGTTTTCCAATCTCAAAGAAATTTCCATTAAAGGTTTTTATTTCTGGTTTTTTCATGTTAATTTAAGGTTTTTTAACTCTAAAGATTATTGTTCTTGGAACAAATTTAATAGCCCCACCAGGATTCGAATTCCCAGCATATTTACTTATGCTCCTGGGTCTCAGCCTCCAGAGGGCCACGTCCTTGACCACTAGACTATGGGGCTATTAATAATTAAAAGAAAGTTTCTTTTTAAAAGATTATTTGTTTACTCCATAAATAGTTGCTCTTCTAAAACCTCTTCCAAAACTCAAATCTAGCCTATATTCTCTTTCTCCATTTAGCCCAATTTCCCTATATTCTCCTTCAACAAATTCAGAAATAATATTAGGCCTTAAACCCAAAGAATTAGATATTAGCGCCATTATCTCGTTATAACTTAAATTTTCATCTTTCAAATTAAAATAAGTGCAAAATAAGCCAGTACAGCTTCTAATTTTAACAACTTTTATTCCTTCCAGTATCCTGCTAATATCACTAAATTCGATTCTTCTTTTGTTAGTTAAAAATCCAAACATAAAAATAAATCATAAAAAAGATTTTTAAAGCATACCAATATTAAAAATATATGAACTTCATGAAAAAAATATTCAACAACGAAGCAGATGAATACATTAAAAGACAGTTCAGAAGATTCGGCAAAGGTGAATATGAAAGAGCTGCCTTAACCATAAGTAATGGAAAGAACCTAAACATAAAATCAAGTTATGAATTTTCAAATGATTTATTTCATATGTTAATCCAGAATTTAAAAGAGCCAGTCCAGGTCACTGGTTTGATAGTCTCAAACGAGCCAATAACAGATTTTGAACATGTAAAAAAGAAGCAAAAATTATATGAAGCAGATATAAATGAAAATTTCTCACCTGAAAAATTAAAAGAAATTTATGAGAAATATAAATCACAGAATATTCTATTAAGCTTTGAATATGGTTCATTTAAATTAAAATCAGGAATAAAGCTTCCTAAGCCTGGAAAGAAATTAAAAGAAAATTTTTGTTCAGCTAGTTTACCAAAAGAATTCTTACATGACTTATTATTTGACTACAAAGAAGATTTCAAGAAAGTAATAATTAAGCATATTTATAATATTAATGAGATAGTAATCCCAGAAGAATTCAAGCACAATGTAGAACTAGCAAGAATCAATGCAAAAAGGAAAGGAACCATTTTAAGAATCTTAGAAGTTGATGGTAAGAAAGTAGAAAACAAGAAAGAATTTACAATTTAATTCTAGAGTAGTAACATTTAAATAACATCAATTCTATAAAAATTTATGGTAAAATTAATAATCTTAGATGTATATGGAACTATTTTAAAATCAGATGGAAGATTGGATGGAGCAGTACGCCCAGGTTTAGAACAGTTTATGGATTTTTATAGACCTGCTAAAATCGTTGTTTTTACAGATGCTGATTTAGAAAGAATTACAGCAGACCTGCAAGTTTCAGGATTAACAGGAAAATTTGATGGAGTTTATCATAGTGAACATCTGGTTTCAGAATTAAGATATAAACATCTTCATTCACCTGTATTAAGAAAAGCTGCAATGAGATTAAGGGGCAATGTAAAAGATTTGGGGAGAGTATGTAAAGATTTTTCTATTCCAAAAAGAAGTGCAATTTATATTGGTGACAATTTTCATGGTAGAGACATTAAATCCGCAGAGTTAAACAAAATAAGATTTATTCGGGTACCGCAATTTAGAACCAATATTCCCTATTCAGATGATAAAGATAGTTTTGTAGAATACGATAATCCAGATAATCTATTTTCTTTTGAATCTCTAATAGGAAAATTATAACTAACTTTTAGCAGCTAATTTAACATCTTCTGCCTTTATTGTTTTTCTTCCAGAATGTTTTGCAAACCTAATAGCTTTCTCTCCAATAATCTTAGAATAGTCTTCCAATACTTCTCTCAAAGCAGCCTTCCCAGTATCAGAAACTCGTTCAGCGCCTGCTTTTCTCAATAATTTCTCCATAGCAGCCAAAGCTAGTGTTGTTTCAGCCATATAATAGTAATATTTCCCTATAATATAAATGTTTTGTTAGTTATATCCTTTTCTAAGTGTTTTCTTTCCAAAATGTTCTTTTTCCTGAAGGTTTTCCATTCAGCTTTTTCTTTGCTGAAGCTTTCTTTTCGCAAAAAGAAAGCTTCCTTCAAAACCTTTATAAAGCCCTTTTCAAGAATTTTAATTAACATGGCAAGAGCACACAAGTCACATTCAGGTAGTTTGCAGTATTGGCCAAGAAAAAGAGCCAAGAGAATTTACTCAAATGTGAAATCATATTCAGTAAAATCAAAAACCAGTTCATTAATGGGTTTTCTAGGATATAAAGTAGGCATGGCTCGGGCAGAATATCATGATGCAGATACAAACAGAAAAAACAAGGAAGCAATAATAACTCCTGTTACAATAATTGAATGTCCTCCAGTAAAACCATTGGCATTAAGATTCTATAAAAAAACAATAGATGGTTTAAAATGCATTGGAGAAATTCAAAATAAAAATCTCGATAAAGAATTAGAAAGAAAAATAATCATAGCAAAAAAGCATAAAGAAGAAAGTGGGTTCATGAAGGGCGACAGCCCTTATGATGAATTAAGATTAGCAATATATACTCAGCCAAAACTAACAACAATAGGAAAAAAGAAACCAGAAGTTCTTGAATTAAGATTAAATTTGCCATTAGCAGAAGCAAAAACATTTTTAGAGAAAAAAGAAATATTAGTAAATGAAATTTTCAGAGACAATATGTTTGTTGATGCTCACGCAATAACACGAGGTCATGGTTTGCAAGGTCCAGTAAGAAGATTTCATATTAGTTTAAGGCAAAAAAAATCAGAAAAATCAACAAGAACACCTGGTAATCTGGGTGCTCAGGGAGATGAAAGAGTACATTTCACAGTAGCCCAGGCAGGTCAGCATGGTTTTCATAAAAGAACAGAATACAATAAATTAATAATGAAAATTGGAAATGACCAAAAAATAAATCCATCTTCAGGTTTCCCAAAATATGGCTTGATAAAAAACCAGTATTTAGTAATGAAAGGTTCAATTCCAGGTCCAGCAAAAAGATTAATTATATTTACACCAGCAATGAGAAGAAGCAGTGACGGTAAAACAAAGTTAAATGAGGTTATTTTTTAAAATGAAATTAAATAAAAACAAAAAAAGAACATGGTTGCAGGTTCGTACCAGGTTCGTAAAGGATGGAATCCTTACTTAAAATGAAAGTCTTAGATTTACAAGGTAATAAAGTAAAAGAAATAAAAACACCAGAGCAATTCAATGAGCCATATCATCCTAATTTAATTAAACGAGCTGTTTTAGCAATAAGAGAAAACAAAAGACAGCCTTATGGAGCATATCCAGAAGCAGGTAAAAGACAAGCAGTTGACATTTCAAGAAGAAGAAAAGATTACAAAGGTTCTTATGGTAAAGGAATGTCCAGAGTAGCTAGAAAAACAATGTGGCATAGAGGTTCTCAATTTGCATGGGAAGGTGCTTTTGTTCCAGGTACCAAAGGCGGTAGAAAAGCTCATCCACCTAAAGCAAGTAAAAATAGAAAAGTAAAAGTAAATGTAAAAGAAAACAGAAAAGCAATTCGCTCAGCATTATCCGCTACATTAAATGAAACTTTAGTTAAATTAAGAAATCATAGATTTACAAATTTCCCATTAATAGTAATTCCAGCAATAGAAGACTTAAAGAAAACAAGTGAAGTCATGCTAGTCTTAAATAAATTAGGATTAAAAGATGAAATAGCAAGAACAGAAAGTAAAAAAATTCGCCCAGGTAAAGGAAAATTCAGAGGAAGAAAATATAGAATAAAAAAAGGTCCTTTGTTTGTAGTTTCAAAAAACTGCCCATTAGTAAAAGCAGTTTCAAATATTCAGGGTTTGGAAATAGTTTCAATAAATAAAATCAATGCAGAATTATTAGCTCCAGGTACACAAGCAGGAAGATTAACAATATATTCAGAATCAGCAATTGAAAAATTAGAAAAGGAAAAATTATTCATGTAAAATGGAAGCAATAATAAAATGGAGGTTTAAGTAACTTCAGGAACAGTGCATTTTTGGCAGGTTCGTCAATGATGGCAAGTTTGTCAATGATAGCAGGTTCGTGAAGGGTGCAACCCTTACAATGGAAGCAATAAAACATCCAATAACAACAGAAAAAGCAGTCCGCTTAATGCAGACAGAAAACAAATTAACATTTATAGTAGATAGAAAAGCAACAAAAGAAGAAGTAAAAAAAGCATTAGAAGAATTATTAAATGTGAAAATTGAAAAAATAAATTCATTAATTACTCATTCAGGACATAAAAAAGTTTACGCTAAATTATCAAAAGAAAATCCAGCTATTGATGTAGCTACAAAATTAGGTTTCATGTAAGATGGGAAAAAATATTATTAGTCAGAGAAGGGGAAGAGGAACAATGCGCTATAGATCGCAGGTTCATAGATTTAAATATTTCTTTAATTTCCCAAAAACAGAACAAAATCCAATTGTAGGAAAAATAATCACTTTAGTTAGGGATGTTTCAAAATCAGCTCCATTAGCAATCATAAAATATGAAAATGGAGCACAAGCAGTAATTCCAGCTCCATTAGGAGTAAGAGAAGGAACTTTTGTTACATTAGGTTTAGATACAGCAAAACCAGGAAATATAATGGAATTATCACAAATTCCAGACAATACAAATATTTGTGCAATTGAAAAATTGCCAGGTTCAGGTCCAATTTTCTGCAGAACAGCAGGAAGTTCAGCAAGAGTTCTTTCAAAATTAAATAATGAAGTTACAATCGAATTCCCATCAAAAAAACAAAAGAAATTTCCAGATAATTGTCGCGCAGTTGTAGGAATAATCGCAGGTGCAGGTAAAAGAGAAAAACCAATATTAAAAGCAGGAAAAATGCACCACATCATGCAGGCTAAAAATAAATTATATCCAGTTGTTTCAGGAGTTGCAATGAATGCAGTAGACCATCCATTCGGTTCAGGTAGAGGTAGACATATGGGTAAACCAGCTACTGCACCAAGAAATGCTCCTCCAGGAAGAAAGGTTGGATTAATAAGAGCAAAGAGAACAGGTAGAGGTAAGAAAAAGTAAAATGGCATTAAAGAAATTTACATATAGAGGAAAAACAATAGAAGAACTAAAAGAATTAGATATTAAAGAGTTTATGAAATTAGTTCCAAGTAGAACCAGAAGAGCTTTATTGCATGGTTTTTCAGATGCTCAAAAAGCATTGTTAGTAAAAATAGATTTAGCCTTAAAAGGTGTAAGGAAAAAACCAGTTAAAACTCATTGTCGTGATATGATTGTTTTACCAAAAATGGTAGGTCTAACAATTCAGATTCACAATGGAAAGGAATTTTCTCCTGTCTTAATAGAACCAGAAATGTTAGGAATGAGATTAGGTGAATTTTCAATGACAAGAAGAAAAGTAGAACATTCAGCTCCTGGTCTAGGCGCTACAAAATCAAGTGGAGCAGTATCAGCTAGATAAAATGGAAACTAAAAATAATTTCAGGTTCATGAAGGGCTTTTCCAGGTTCATGAAGGGCGGAGCCCTTATATAAAATGGAAGATAAAAATATTAGCGGGTTCGTGAAGGGTGCAACCCTTACTAAACAAGCAGTTGTTAATGCAAAGAATTTGACTATCTCAACTAAAAATTCAGTTGAAATTGCAAATATGATTAGAAATAAAAAAACAGCGAGAGCTAAAATAATGTTAGAAGAAGTAATTTCATTGAAAAAAGCAGTCCCATATAGAAGATTTGACAGGGAAGTTGCTCATAAAACAGCAATAGGTCCTGGTAAATTTCCAATAAATGCTTGTATGGAAATTTTAAGATTAATAAAAGGAGCAGAAGCAAATGCAAAAAATATTGGTTTAAACCAGAATTTATACATTTCTTCAATAATAGTCAATAAAGGTCCAATGCAATGGCATCCAGGAAGGCAAAAAAGAAGACGAATGAAAAATACACATATCCAGATTATATTAAAAGAAGTAAATGAAAATAAAAGCAGGTTCGTGAAGGGTGCAACCCTTACTGCAGAAAAGAAGGTAACTAAAAAATGATTGAAAAAGAAATATTAGCAATGAAAAGACGTTCATTTTTAATAGAGCAATATTTAACAGCTCAATTGCCAAAAGGCTCCTATAGTTTTATTGAATTAAAGAAAACACCATTAGGTGAAAAAATAATTGTTCATACTTCAAGACCTGGTTTAATCGTTGGAAAAAAAGGTTCTAATATTCAAAGTTTAACTTCTGTTTTAAAAACAAAATTCAAAATGGAAAATCCTCAGATTGATGTTGCAGAAGTTGAATCACCAAATTTAGATCCAAAAGGAATTGGAGAAAGAATTGTTTCAACATTTGAAAAATACGGTCCAAAAAGATTCAAATCAATAGGTTACAGAGCTCTCCAAGATATAATTGATGCAGGTGCAATTGGTGCAGAAATAGTAATTTCAGGAAGAGGTGTTCCAGGTTCCAGAAGTAAAAGATGGAGATTTATGGCAGGTCACTTAAAAAAATCAGGAAATGTTGCTCAAAGTTTCACAGATAAAGCATTGACAGTAGCTCATTTGCAATCAGGTGCAATAGGTATCCAGGTAAAAATAATTCATCCAGATGTAATCTTGCCAGATACCATTCGTTTTAAATTAACTAAAGAAGATTTAAAACCTCAAGTTATCATCGAAGAAATCAAAGAAGAAAAAATAGAAGAAGATACAAAAAAAGAAAAAGAAGTCAAGAAAAGAAAGTCTTTGAAGGTAAATGAAATTAAAACAGGAGAAACAGCAACATCATGAATACTGCTTTTTTAGCAGGTTCGTACACAAGTTCGTGCGCAGGTTCATGAAGGGCGCAGCCCTTATATAAAATGAAAAAAAACCAACAACCAAGAAACAAAGAAGAACAAAAGAGTAAATTAGTTGAATTAAGAAAAGAATTAATGAAGCTAAACTCTCAAAAAAGTTCCGGTACTACTCCGGAAAATCCAGGAAATATTAGAAAATTAAGAAGAGAAATCGCTAGAGTATTAACTTTTTTAAATCAACAAGAAGGAGGTAAAAAATAAAGAGATGGGTAACATAGACCCGATCACAGGCCTGCCAAAAGAATTAGGTAGCTGGGAGAATATCGCAAAGGAGAATCAGAGGATAACAATAACAGCTGTCAAAAGACGATTTGGCAAACTTACAACATTAGTTGAAGGTTTGGACAAAAACATTGACCTAAAAAATATTGCCAAAGCATTGAAAGAAAAATTTGCATGCGGCGGTACAGTCAAGGACGGCAAAATTGAACTCCAAGGCGATCATAAAGCCAAAGTAAAACAAGAATTAATAAAACTCGGCTTTCCCCAGGATACAATCAGTGTTCAATGATAAAACAAGAGATAATTGGCAAAGAGATTGAAATTATCGAAGCTGATAACAAAAATTTGATTGGCCTTAAAGGAAAAGTAATTTGGGAAACAAAAAACATGCTTGTTTTAAAAGCAAAAAATAAAACAAAGCATCTGATAAAATCCCAGATTAAATTCAAGATAGGTAGTCAAATTATAAATGGTAAAGAAATAATCAAAAAACCAGAAGACAGGATAAAATAAACTTTTAAAAAAAGTTTAATCAAAAGGAAAAAACAAAAAAATGAAACCAGGAATAAAAATAGAAAAACCAAAAAAAGAATGCCAGGATAAAAGATGTCCTTTTCACGGCTCATTAAGAGTTAGAGGTAGAATATTTTCAGGAAAAGTAAAAAAAATAGATGTATTCAGAACAACAACAATAGAATTTCCAAGATTGAAATTCCTGCCTAAATATGAACGTTATGAAAAAAGAACAACAAGAATTCATGCTCATTGTCCTCCTTGTTTGGATATAAAAACAGGAGATAAGGTAGTAATAGGCGAATGTAGAAAATTATCAAAAACAAAAAGTTTTGTAGTTATAGGATTTGAAAAATGAAAGCAATGTCAACAAAAATAATCCGATCATTAAATTTCGGTGCAAGAATAAATGCAGCTGATAATTCAGGTGCAAAAACACTTAGAATCATCTCTGTAATTGGTATAAAAACAAAAAAAGGAAGAATTGCAGCAGGTGGAATTGGTAATTTAATCCAGGCATCAGTAGTAGAGGGAAAGCTTGGAATAAGAAAACAAGTTGTTTACGCAGTTATAGTAAGACAAAAAAAAGAATTCAAAAGAAAAAATGGATTGTCAGTAGGATTTGAAGACAATGCAGCAGTTGTATTAAAAGACGATAAAGGAAGCCCAAAGGGAACTATTTTAAAGGGTCCAATAGCCAAAGAAGTAGGAGAAAGATGGCCAGCAATTACAAAATTGGCATCTATAGTTGTATAAGAAGATGAAATTTTTTTCACTAAAATGGAAAAGCAGCAAAAAAGCTCGAAAACAGAGAAAGTATAGATTGAATGCTCCTCTTCATGTTAAGCATAAAATGGTTTCTTCTCATTTGTCAAAAGAATTAATCAAACAATATAATAGACGCTCAATCCCTGTAAGAAAAAATGATGTAGTTAAAATTGTTCGTGGAAGTAATAAAGGTAAATCAGGAAAAATTGAAAAAGTTTTGTTAAATAAAATGAAAGTTTACATTGAAGGAATAACTCAAAGCAATAAAACAGGAAAAACATCTTTTATTCCCTTAGATCCTTCAAATTTAATAGTAACATCTTTGTATGAAGATAAAAAAAGAATTTTAAAAAGCGAATTCGTGAAAGATAGTAGGGTCGTAAATGAAGGCAGGTTCATGAAGAATAATAGCAGGGTCGTAAGGGATGCAATCCCTACAAGGAGCTTAAAAAATGGTAAATAATCATCTTTGCAGAAATTTGGCACCTAAAGCTTGGCCTATTTCAATAAAAGAAACAAAATGGACAATCAAGCCATCATCTGGTCCTCATGCAATCCAAGAATGTATTCCAGTCGGATTATTATTGAGAAATACATTAAAATTAATTAAAACAGCTAGGGAAACAAGAAATATTTTGCAAAGAAAATTAGTAAAAGTCAATAATAAAATTGTTCATGATCAAAAATTGCCATTAGGATTATTTGATATAATTGAAATAGAAAATGAAAAGCCAAGAAGATTATTGTTGGATGAAAATAACAAATTCATACTAGTAGAAGCAAAGCATCCTAATATCAAACCATCAAAAGTTATAGGAAAAAGAATAATGAAAAATAAAAAAATTCAGATTAATTTTTCAGATGGAAAAAATTTAATTTTAGATAAGGATAATTACAGTGTAAATGATACTGTTTTGTTTGATTTGAAAACAAATAAACCATTAAAAACATTAAAGTTTGAAAAAAATGCAAAAGTGTATTTGACAGGTGGCAAGCACAAAGGATTAACAGGAACTTTGGAAGAAACAAAAATCCAGTCAAGCAAAACAAAATTTGATAAAATCTCATTCAAGCATGAAAAAAAATTATATGAAACACAAAAAGATTATGCTTTCGTTATCGACGAGGAAATAATATGAATCCAATGCAGAAAATAACAATAGATAAAGTAACATTAAATATAGGAGCAGGAGAAGCAGGAGATAAATTAAACAAAGCTATTAAGTTGCTTCAAAAAATTTCAAATTCCACTCCAGTTAAAACAATAACAATGGCAAGAATTCCTACATGGAACTTACGCCCTAAATTACCAATTGCTGCAAAAGTAACATTAAGGCATGAAAAAGCATTCGATATTTTAAAGAGATTACTAGCAGCTAATGAAAACAAGATTACAGAAAGAAAATTTGACAGAAATGGAAATTTTTCTTTTGGCGTAAAAGAATATATTGATATTCCCGGCGTAGAATATATGCCAGAAATCGGAATCATTGGTTTAGACGTAGCTGTTACATTAAAAAAACCAGGTTACAGGGTAAAATTAAGAAGACCATCTTCAAAAATAAGCAATAAGCATAAAATAACAAAAGAAGAAGCAATGAAATTCATAAAAGAAGAATTCAAAATACAAATAATAACAAGAGGAGAAGAAAATGAGTTACAGTAATCCAACTAAAGTTTTTAAGCAATTAAAAGTAAAACCAAAAAAGCTTGAAAAATTCAAGAAACATAATCTTTCAAAGAAAAGAAGTTGCGGAGATGCATTGCACAAATGCAAATTATGCGGAAGAGTTGGTGCTCATCTACAGCAATATGGAATAGGATTATGCAGACAGTGTTTTAGACTTAACGCCAGAAAAATAGGATTTAAACAATATTCATAAAATGTTAAACGATACCTTATCAAACTTGATGTCAAAGATTTTTAATAGCGAGAAAGCTGGAAAAACAACCTGCTTGATTTCACCTGTTTCAAAACAAATGGAAAAAGTCTTGGAAATAATGAAAGATAATTCATTCATTGGAGATTATAAGATTGTTAAAGATGCCAGGGCTGGTTATGTTGAAATAAATTTAATTAACGCAATAAATAACTGCAAGGTTATAAAGCCAAGATTTGCATTCAAAAAATCAACATTGGAAAAATATGAAAAAAGATTCCTTCCTGCTAAAGGATTTGGAATAGTAATCGTTTCTACACCAAAAGGAATGATGACCAATCTGCAATCTAGAGAAAAAGGATTGGGTGGAAGATTAATAGCATTCGTATACTAAAATGAAGGCAGGTTCAAGAATCTGTTTGAGCAGGTTCATGAAGGATAGTAGCGGGTTCATGAAGAATAGTAGCGGGGTCATAAGGGGTGCAACCCCTATATAAAATGAAACAAATCAAAAAAATAATAGATGTACCAACAGAAGTTAATGTTCACATAGAAGGTTCTTTAGTAAAAATAAAAGGCCCTCATGGTGAAAATTCAAGAATCTTTAAGTTAATTGGTATGAACTTGGAGCATTCTAATAATCAATTAATTCTTTCAACAGCAAAGACAACAAGAAATTTCAAGAAAAATCTTAATTCAATAGCAGCTCATCTAAAAAACATGATTAAAGGTGTTTTAGAAATTTATGTTTACAAATTAAAAATTTGTTCTGGCCATTTTCCAATGAATGTAGCTATAGACAAAAATGAAATTGTTGTTAAAAATTTCTTAGGTGAGAAAATACCAAGAAGAGCTTTAATCTTACCAGGTGTAAAAGTCAGGCTAGACAAAGACATCATTACCCTGGAATCATCAGACAAGGAAAAAGCAGGGCAAACAGCTGCAAATATAGAATCATCAACAAGAATTACAGATAAAGATAGAAGAGTCTTCATGGATGGAATCTGGATGATTGAAAAAGCAGGGAAGGAATTAAAATGAAATTCGTAAGAACAGACGGTCAGACATTCAAGCAATTAGGCACTAAATGGAGAAGACCTAAAGGAATTCACAATAAAATGAGATGGTGCAAAAGAGGAAAAGGTGCCTCTCCCGCAATAGGTTATTCAAGATCAGAAAAGAAAATTATCCCAGTAATAGCAAACATGAATGATGTTCAAAAAATAAAAGGCGATGCTGTTTTATCTTCAACAATAGGAAATAAAAAAAGAATAGAAATCCTGGAAAAAATATCAAAAACAGATATTAAATTATTAAATGTAAAAGATGTTCAAAAAGAAATTCAAAAATTAAAAGAATCATTTGAAAAAAGAAAAAAATCTCATGCTAAAAAACCAGTTGTTGAAAAGAAAGAGGTAAAAAAAGTACCTTCAAAAGAAGAACAGAATGAAGGCGGGTTCGTGAAGGGTGCTAAACCCTTACATGAAGATAGTAGCGGGTTCGTAAAGAATGATGGCGGGTTCGTGAAGGACGACAAGTCCTTACATGAAGATAGTAGCGGGTTCGTGAAGGGTGCCAAACCCTTACATGAAGAATCAAAAGAAGAAAAAGCAAAAAAAGAAAAAGAATTCAAAAAACAAGTTTTAGAGGGTAAAAAATGAAACAATTAATTTTACAAAGAAGATTAGCAGCATCATTAATGAACATAGGGGAGAAAAAAGTAACTTTCAAAAATGATGAATTAGATGAAATAGGAAAAGCAATAACAAGAGACGATGTTCGTGCTTTAATTCAAAAAGGATTAATCACAAAATCAAGAGCGCCAGAACAATCAAAAGTTCGAGTAAGAAAAAGATTAATGCAAAAAAGAAAGGGAAGAAGAAACAGCACAGGTTCAAGAAAAGGA
>JAGVYZ010000015.1 GCA_018303025.1 Candidatus Woesearchaeota archaeon | reverse complement strand
TAAAATAACCATATTGTTCAAATCTTCTCATTGAGCTTATAGCATAAGTATCTGCTATTACAAATTTTCCATATTTTGAACAACCATTGAAAAATTCCTTTAATTCTTTTTTCTTTAATGATTCGTTGTACTTTACTTTTTCCCAGACATCTTTTTTACAAAAATGAAGACCAGTATTCCATTTGGTAAATAATAGCTGATTTTTGATTGACATGAATAATTTTGCTTTTAATTTTTTTATATCTGGTTTTACTTTGCAAACTCCAATGACTCCTTTGTTTAATGATTGTTGTATTTTTTTTAAATCTGTTCCATGCATTAAGGTGTCTGCATCTAAAAATGTTAAATAAGGGTTTTTAGCTATTAAAGCTCCTAAATTTCTTGCTTTTGAGACATTTGCTTCTTTTTCTACTATTATATTAGAAGTGTATATTCTTGCTATTTCTTCTGTTTTATCATAACAGCCATTACAGACAACTATTGTCTCTAGTTCTTTAGGTATTGATTTTAAGGTTGCTTCTATGTACTTTTCCTCATTACAAGCAGGGATTATGACTGAAAACATGATATCTATAAAATAAAAACTTTTATAAAGATTTATTTTGGGTTAAATAGATGAAAAAGACAAATGATAGTTCTGTAACATTCAAATGCCCTAATTGTTTGAAGGCACATATAGTTAGAAATAGGCATGAAAGAGCTGCTGGTATAAAATATACTTGCGGCCAATGTGGATTCACAGGACCAAATTAAGATGGCTCAAGTTGTCATAACTATAAAAATAATGCCTGAAAGCTTAGAAGTGGACTTAAAAAATATAGAGAAAGAAGCTAAAGACTACATAAACAAGTATGGTGAAGTTGGCAGGACAGAAAGAGAGAAAGTTGCTTTTGGTTTGGAAGCTATAAATCTTACATTTGTTATGGATGAGAAAAAAGGAAGCACTGATGAATTAGAAGATTTAATAAGAAATATAGATGGTGTTGGTTCTGTTGAAGTTACTGATGTAAGAAGAGCTATCGGCTAATCATAAACTTCTTTTCTATGCTCAAATCTCAATAAAATTAAAGTTTCATTAGAAAGAGTATAAATTAAACGATATGGCTTGATATAAATTGTTCTTTCACTTTTTAAAGAATATTTAAGAGGCTTGCCAATTTCTGGAGATTCAATAATTTTTGCTATTTGTTTTTTTATTCTTTCTTTTAAAAGAGAATCTTTATGCTTAATATCATCTTCAAATTTTTGGGTTTTTATTATTTCTGATATTACCATTCTTCAAGTTCTTTAAGAAAGTCTAATTTACTTAATTTTTTATATCTACCTTTCTCAATATCATCCCAAGCTTCTTCAACAAGTTTAATTGTTTTTATATCCCTGTCTTCTATTGGATTTTCTATTTTCTTAAGAACTAAAGTTTTATTTATGGAAGCTAGGGCAAACATATTACCTTGTTTTATATCAAATTTTTTTCTAAAGCTTTTAGGTATAACTAATTGCCCTTTTGAGCTTACTTTTGCTATTTCCATTTGATTTATTCTGTTTTCCATATAGTAAGAAATTCTTACTTATATATAAATCTTCCTACTAAAGTTTTTTATAGTTTAAATTTAAGGAATTATTATGGATAATCCCTTAACAAAAGAACAGATTAGTGAAATAAAAAGAATTCAGGCTTTGACAGGAGAAGACCAAGCTCATGAATGGGAAAAGTTTGTTAAGACTTTAAGTAAAGAACAACATGAATTTTTATTCAAAAAACAAGAAACAGGTGATAAGTGTTTCTTTTGCGAGTTAATTAAAGGCGATTTAAAGAAATATATTGTTTATGAAGATGCTAAGGTTTTAGCTATATTAGACATAAATCCTGCTAATGTAGGACATACTCTTGTTATTCCTAAAGAGCATTTTTCTTCTAGTCATGAAGTTAAAGATGTTGGATATTACTTTAATATTGCAAATGCTATTGTTAAAAATATTAAAGAGAAATTGAAATCTGATTCTAATATTTTAGTTATGAATGGCGAGAATGCAGGACAGAAAGGAAATCATTTTATGATTCATGTAATTCCAAGAGAAAAAGATGATAATGTAAATGTAACCTGGGATAAAAGAAATATGGAAGAAAAAGATTTAGAGGAAACTAAGAATTTATTAAAAATAATTGTTGAAGAGAAAAAACCAGAGAAAATTATTATTCAAACTGAAAAAAGAGAAAGAAGGGTACCCTAAATCAAACTTCCAATAATTAATGAAATAATAAAAGCAATTAAAAAAGAAGGAATGAAAGGCATTCCATATTTTATTTTTACCTGCTTTATTTTTAATGACTTTAATCTTTTAATATCTTGTAATGTTAAACCTGGTAAGTTCTTGCTTAAGATTAATTTTTTATTTTTGTAGACATTTTCTGTCAGCCAGTCTCCTTCTGTTACTTTTGACAATGGAATTGTTTTATTCATGAAGTTTTTTTCAAAGATTTTTATGAAGTGGTATAAGAAAGGATATAATGCTAATAATGCTACTAAGATTAATAATAAGGAAAATGTTATTTCTAAGAAAAATGAAATTACAAATAAAAGTAAAGACAAGTATAATAAGATTAAATATTTTTTATTGAAGTTTTTTAATGAATGATTTTTTATTACTACCAATATTGCGTATAAAATAGAGTAAAGAGAGCCAAAAACAGCCAGGTTAATTAATAAAATTGCTTGAAAGGGCATTGATAAATTTGGAGAGAAATATTGCAATAAAATTTCTGGATAAACTGGAAATGAAGCGCCTAATGCTATTAATAATTTTGCATCTCCCCCACCCCATTGTTTTGAATAATAAAGGATAAATGACAATAGTAAAAATATTAACATTCCAAATAAGGATTGCAGGATAAAAGAGAATGTAAGGAAGTAAATTGATTTAGATAAGCTAAAAAACAGTGCTATTGCTAATAATGAATATGAGAGAAAATCAGGAACTTCTCTTGTTTTAATATCATAAAGTGAAGCTGTTATTAAATAGATTAAAACAATTATTAAAAAGATTAAGTCTAGCATTTAAATAAAAAGAGGATATTATTTATAAACATTGTTTACGAAGCTTTCTTTGAGCTTTTCTTTATGAAAGAAAACTTCAGAAAAGAAAAACAAATTTCAGCAAAGAAAAAAAGGAAAAAGAAAATGATAAGCATAATTGGATCTGGTCCTGTTGGAAGCTACTTAGCTAGTCTGCTAAAAGATGAGACAGTGATATTTGAAGAGCATAAAGAAGCTGGAAAACCAATTCAATGCACTGGAATATTGACTAATGAAATTCATGATTTGATAAAATTAGATAAGAAAGTTATTGACAATGAGATTGATTATATAAGATTAAATGCTGGAAAAGAAGAGTATAAGTTTAAATTACAAAATAAAGAGCTAATAGTAAACAGGCATAAATTTGATAATTTTTTATTAGAAAAAGCTAAAGAAAATAATGTAAAGATAAGGTATAATTCTGAGTTTGCTAATTTTAAGAATAATAAAATTATTTTGAAAAACGGGAAAAGTTATGATACTAATGTTTTAGTTGGGGCTGATGGATACAAAAGCCTGGTTGCTAAAAAAACAGGATTATGGCAGAATAGAGAGTTCTGGAAAGGAATTCAAATTAGAGCTGAAATAAAAAATTTAGATAAAAATGTTTATGATGTTTACTTTGATAGCTGCCCTGATTTTTTTGGATGGGTAGTTCCTGAGAATGAGAAAATAGCGAGAATAGGTTTGGGAAGCTTTGACAATGCTGGATATTATTTTAATAATTTTATAAAAAGATTTGAGATTAAAAAAATAATAAGCTCTGAATCTGGTTTAATTCCTATATGGAAGAAAATTAAATTAAAGAAAGATAATGTTTACTTAGTTGGAGATGCTGGTTTGCAATTAAAAAACATATCGGGCGGCGGGATTATTCCTGGAATGAAAGCAGCTAAGATATTAGCTAATTGCTTAAATAATGGAAAAAATTATGAGAAAGAAATTAGAGGATTAAACAGAGAATTAATGTTTTCTGATTTTATTAGGAAAAAATTGAATAAATTAAATATAGAAAGATATGAAGAGTTATTGAGATTGATGAAGAAAGTTGATTTGGGAAAATACAACAGGGATAAACCATTGAACAATCTTGGAATGTTTATGAAACCTGGTTTGATTAAATTTGGAATAAAAAATTTCTTATTTTAATTATACATTACAAAAGCTAAAAATAGTAATATTTAAATAATATGTAATGGTAATTATTTTATGAGAATAATTCAAAGAAAAAACAAATATTATTACTTACAGCATTCTTTCAGGAAAAAAGACAAAGTGATAACTAAAGAAAAATATTTAGGCAAGAAAATACCTAAAAATATAGAGGACATTAAAAGCAAAATGTTGAAAGAAATAGATAATGTTTATAAAAAATTAGAGAAAATAAAAGAAAAATTTCAGGAAGAATGGAATAAATATCCTGAAAGCATAAAAGAGAAAGAAAAGGGAGAAATTGCTCTGGTATTTACTTATAACACAAATGCAATAGAAGGTTCTACAATAACATTAAGAGAAACAAGAGAAATTATTCAGGAAAATTTCTCAGTTCATAAGCCTTTAAGAGATATAAAAGAAACAGAATCACATTATAAAATATTTTTAGAGATGCTGAACAAAAAAGAAGAGATGAACAAAGAGTTAATACTGAAATGGCATTATGAAATTTTTAAGGAAAGCAAAGAAGATATAGCTGGAAAATTCAGGGATTATTTAGTAAGAGTAGGAGAATACAGAGCTCCTGACTGGCAGGATATTGAGAAATTAATTAAAGAATTTATTGAATTTTTAAAAAAATCAAAATTAAACCCTGTTGAACTTTCTGCAAGAGCACATTTTAAGTTTGAAAAAATACATCCTTTTGGAGATGGGAATGGAAGAATAGGAAGAATATTAATGAATTATATTTTGTGTCATAATAAATATCCTATGATAATAATTGAATATGGAAAAAGAAAATCTTATTACAGGGCTTTGGAAAAAGATGAGGACAAATTTGTAAAATACTTTTTTAAAAGATATTTAAGCATACATAAAAGGCTTGTTTTTTAACCAACATAAGATAGTGCTTCTTTAGGCAGTCCTGCTTTTGCATTTCTCAAGTAATTATTTTCAATTGATTTGTAAACTTCTAATGTATCTTTTGGAACAGATGCTCTGACTTTCTTTAATGCTTCTTCAAAATGAACCATAGAAACTTCAGTTGCTTTTATATCTACTCTTAATGCTAAAATAGCTGCTTCTCTAACAAAAGATTCTATATCTGCACCAACATAACCATCCATTTTTAGTGCTAGTTTTTCCAGAGAAACATCTTTAGCTAGAGGCATATTTTTAGTATGAATCTTTAATATTTCTAAGATACTTTCTTTTTCTGGAGGGGGTATTAAAATAAATCTGTCAAATCTTCCTGGTCTTAATAATGCTGGGTCTAATATATCCGGCCTGTTTGTTGCTGCTATAACAACGACATCATTTAATTCTTCTAAACCATCCATCTCAGCCAATAGTGTATTAACAATTCTTTCTGTAACATTATTTCCTGCATCAGTACCTCTTCTTGGTGCTAATGAGTCTATTTCATCAAAGAAGATTATTGCTGGAGAAACCTGGCGAGCTTTTTCAAATATTTTTCTTACTCCTTTTTCAGATTCACCTACAAATTTGTTCAATAATTCGGGACCTTTTATTTGTATGAAATTTGCTTCTGATTCACCTGCTATTGCTTTTGCCATTAATGTTTTACCGCAACCAGGAGGACCATACATTAACAAACCGCGAGGTGGTCTTATTCCCATTCTTTTGAAAGAACCTGGATGCTGCAATGGCCATTCAACTGCTTCCTTGAATTCCTGCTTTACTGATTCTAATCCACCTACATCTTCCCATTTAGTATTTGGTGTTTCAACTAAAATTTCACGCATTGCTGAAGGTCTTACTAATCTTTGGGCTTGCTGAAAATCTTTATTGGTAATAAATAATTTTTCCCATATTTTTTTAGGAATTTCTTCTTTTTCGCCTAACTTAATATCAGGCAAGATTCTTCTTAATACATTCATTGCTGCTTCTCTACATAAAGCAGATAAGTCAGCACCAACAAAACCATGTGTTGTTTCTGCTATTCTGACTAAATTAACATCTTTTGTTAAGGGCATATTTCTGGTGTGAATCTTTAAAATGTTTAATCTTGCATTTTTATCAGGAACACCTATTGCAACTTCTCTGTCAAATCTTCCTGGTCTTCTTAATGCAGGGTCAATTGAATTTGGCCTATTTGTAGCACCTATTACAACTACATTTCCTCTTCCTTTTAATCCGTCCATTGCGGTGAGAAGCTGGGAAACTACTCTTCTTTCTAATTCACCATAAGATTCTTCTCTTTTGGAAGCTATTGCATCTATTTCATCTATAAAAATAATTGATGGGGCGTTTTTTTCTGCTTCTTCAAAAATTTCTCTTACTCTCTTTTCTGAGTTATGAACAATAAAACCATTTGCAATGAAATTATGATCTTTTTGAACTGTAAAATCATAAACTTTATTTTGGGATTCTGTAATTAATTTAATAGGAGACCAAATGAGGTCATTATTCATTAAGATAGTTATTTTTTCTATGCTTGTTTTTTCTTCATTTAATTTTTCAAGTAGTTTAATAAGTATACCTAATTGATTTCTTGAAAAAGAGTTTACATTGGGATTTAAACCTTTAGAAATTAAAAGTTCATTGGGCAGGGAATATTTATTTTTAATTTTTAATAAAAAGTTCTTCAGAGGAATTCTATTGTAAATTGGTTTTGCATATTTAGTAATTATTTCTTTTTCCAGATTTTCTTTTCTAACTTGGTGATTAAAATTTATATGCTTCTTAAAAAGATTTAAAGAGTCATAATCACTTATGGTAACTTCATAAGTTCCATCTTTTTTATATCTGAATGTTGATTGGATGTTTAACCTTAATAATAAAAATTTAATTCCATTTAACATTTGTTTGCTTGAAGTATAATAAGAAATCTGCATTCCACTCTTTACTAAGTGAACATGACCATCTGTATCAAAAAGACCTTTTAAATAAGAAGCTATATATTCTTTTGGAAGGCTTATAACATATGATGGAACTGTGATTACATGAGACTTATTTTTTGCAGGAATACCCAAATTTTTCAATAAATTGCCTATTGGAGATGAAGAAAAATAATATTCATACTTTTCACCATGAATTACGTTTAAATCAAATTGTTCTTTTAATATTCTTTTGTATTCATCTATGACATTTTTATCAATATTTGTAAAATGAATTGTTGAAACATGGGAGTCTTTGTAATTATATCTTAAATGCCCATCTCCAGCCAATAAACCTAAAAAGTACATTAAATCTTTTGTTATTGTAGTAGGAATAAATCCTTTGCCTGTTAATTTTAATCTATCTTTAAATCCTTCTTTGTAAATTTTTTTTATGATTGAAGCTGGAGCAGAGCAATTATATTTAAAGTCTTCAATTTTTTTTGCTTTTATGTTTAAAAATTCAGCAACATTTTTATTTTTTCCATTTAAGTTAAAAAGGTCTTTTACCCATTCTCCTGAGAATTTTACATTATCACCCAAAAAATCTAAAATAGAAGGTACATGTTCTTTTATATCTGGAAGAGAATTAGCAATTGCAACTCTATCTCCAATTTTTAAATCTTTAGCCAAAATCCATTCTGGTTCTAAATTATTTAAAATTAAGAGTTTAGAGGTTGGTGTTAATTCTAAAACTCCATGTGGAGTAGAGATTTTATATGTTTTTTGCAATCCTTTGTCATATGAGTCTGTAATAGATAGTAGTTCTGCTTTTTGATTTTGCATGTTTATAGCTGCAATTTTATGAGATTCCTGGGAAATTATAGCATCTTCTATTGTTGTTAGGCCTGCTCCATTAGTTAAAATTAAAGAATCTGCTGAAACACATTCACCATAGAATTTATTAATTATTTCAGGACCATTTACTAAAACAAAATTTGCTTCTGATTCATTTGCAACTGCTTTTGCTAATAATGTTTTGCCTGTTCCTGGCGGTCCGTGGAGCAAAACACCACGAGGCGGCTCAATTCCTAATTTAGCAAATAATTGAGGATGTTTTAATGGAATCTCTACCATTTCTCTTATTTTTTGAACTTCTTCTGACAAACCACCTATATCTTCATAAGTTACTTCTGGAATTTTTTCTTCTGAAATATCAACTGCTTTTGGAGAAATAGTTAATGAAGTATTTTCTGTTATTATAACTGGCTCTTTTAATGGATTAGTATTTGCTACAATAAACCTTAAGCCTGATAATGAAAATGAAGCTGAGAATCCTTCTTCTAAAATATTAAAAACATCATCAAAGAAAGGAGAATCTGATAGAGAAGATCTTTTTTTTAATGAAGAACCTGGAACAATTATGTCACCTTTAACAACTGCTCTTCCAATTAAGCCTCGTTTGAATAAATATGGGTCTGCTTTGATTGTAATTCCTTTTTGAGCAGGTGCAATTGTAATTGCTTTTGCTTCTTTTACTAATGCTTTCCTTATAATTACGTTTTCACCTATGCCTGTTTTGGCATTTCTTCTTAAGATTCCATCCATCCTGATTATTAATTGGCCAATGTCTGTTGGGTAAGCTCTATCGACTATACCTACTGTTTTTCTAGCTCCCTCTATTTCAACTACATCGCCTGGATGAACTGCTAACAAGTGCATTGTCTCTGCATCTATTCTTACAATGCCTTTGTAAGCTTCTTCTTGCAATGCTTCCATAACCTTAAGCTTGATTTCTTTGGTCATTTTAGTTAAGGGTACTAAAAGATTAATAAGGTTTTTCTTTTTAAGAAAACCCTGTAAAAGAAAAAGCTGAAAGGTTTATATGCATGTTGTTGTTATAATTTTTATGAATTTGAGTGATATTTTTAACAATAAAGGACTAAATTTGGTTTATGGAGAGCCTGCAACTGGAAAAACAACCTTAGCTTTGCAATTGGCTTTAAACTGTAAAAAAGCTATATTCATTGATGTTGAAAAAACTGTTTCTAGTGAAAGAATAGAACAAATTGGAGGTAATATTGATAATATAATTTTTTTAAAGCCTGGAAGTTTTGCTGAACAGTTAAAATTCATTGAAAATTTGAAGCAAATAAAGAAAGTAGATTTAATAGTGATAGATACTATAGGATATTATTATAGAGATGAGTTAAAAAATGATGCTTATATTGCTAACAGGTTTTTAGACAGACAATTGAAAATATTAAAAGAACTTGCTGAAACTGGAATTTTAATTGTAATCAATAATCAGGTTTATTCTGATTTAGAGCATAACATTAAAGTTGTTGGTGGAAATATGATAAGAAACTGGGCTTGTAATATAATAAAGTTAGAGAAAGAACCTAGGAAGTTAATAATAGAGAAAGAAGCTTTCTTAGAAAGAAACCTTCAGGAAAGAAATGAAAAAGAATTTTTATTTGAAATAAAGGAGAAAGGTATTAACTTTCTTTAGGCTGCTCTTTATTCATTTCTTCTAAATATCTTTTCTTAGCAGGACATTCTTTGTTGATGCAGTAATCATAAGGTCTTTTTCCTTTTTTGATTATTTTTATTAAAGGAAAATTGCATTCTTTGCATAGTTCTTTTGTTGGTTTGGGCAAAGAATAGGAAGGCAAAGAAAAAATGTTTTTACATTCCGGATAGTTTGAACAGCCTACAAAATAAGATTTGAATCTTTTATTGTAAATCAATCTTAAGTTTCCATTTTCACATTTGTTGCATTTTCCGACTAAGGATGATTCTTCCTGGGTTTGCAGATTAGCTTCGCCTAATGCTTTTCCTATTGCTAATTCGTTTTTCTTGAATTTAGATAATATTTTTGTTAAGTCTTCTTTTGCTTCATTGACTACTTTTTCTTTACTATTCTTTTTTTCTGTAATCTCTTCCATGTCATTTTCTAATTTTCTTGTAAATTCTTCATCCAAGATATCAGGACAGTATTTTTCCAATGTTTCAATTGTTTTTAATCCTAAAGAGGTTACTTCTAATGACTGATCTTTTACATAATCTCTATTGTATAATGATTCTATTATAGAAGCTCTGGTTGAATTATGAACTAAATGATAACCATTTATTATAAAATTTGGAGATTCTTCATCAACAGATAAATCGTAAACATAAGTGTTTTTTTCAGGTTTTATTTTTACAATAGAATTAATAGGAACAGTATAAATTGAATTAGAGATTGATTTGTATAAAACTTTAAACCATTCTTTTAAATAATTTTCATCTTTTATAGAATAAAGCCAATTATTCCAATTTTCTTTTGTTCTTATTCTTCTTTTTGAAATAATCTTTTCTTTAAAAAGAAGATTTAAGGTTATAAGTGATTTATATTTGCTTAGATTAAGAATTTTACATATGTAATTTATATCAATTTCCTGGCAATTGTGCAGCAATTTAACAATTTTTAATTTATTTGATATAATCTTATATTTTGGTGAAGAACAGGTTAATCCTTGAAGCAAGATTCTTCTTTTGTAATCACAAGAAAAGCTGATTTCTCTAGCAAATTTTTCAACATTATCCCTGCTGCTAATATGCAATGTCCAAGCATCAAAATATTTATTGTTTAGTTTTATTTTTCCATAAAGTATTTTGTTATGTTTAATATTTAAATCTGAAAGAAGAGACGAAATCCATTTAATTAAATCTTGCCTTGCTAATGTAATTTTTACTCTTGGTGTTGAATGACTTATGCAAGATTCACCATAAATTTTAATTTCTTTATTTTTTCTTAAATGTATATTTCCATCAGCATCAAAAAAACCTCTTAAAAAATCTGCCTTGTATTCATCAGGAATATTTATCTGTTTTTTTTCAGTTATATGAGGTAAACTTTTTACAAGATAAGAAGACATAAAGGCATTTAAATTAATTTTATATTGTCTTCCTTGCTTTACTAAGTAAGAATAGGGATTAACTCCAAAAACAGATTTTGATGCATTTTCTATTTGGGATAAAGCTTTATTTTCTACTGTTGTAAAAGAAATACTGTGTGAACCATTATATTTTGGAGAAGAATAACTTCCATCCCCATAATAATAACCTAATAACCATGCTAATTCATTAGACCAAATTAAAGGTAATTTTTCAATTGATATTCCTTGTGCTACTGCGGAAGAAAATTTGTGAATATATTGATTGTTTTGTATTTTACAATTTGAGACTTCAAGAATATTTTGATTAATTAACTTTTTAGGGATATTTTTGTTGTAAACTGCACTTATTAAAAAATCACTTAATTGAATATCTTTTGCATGCACTAAACATAAATTTTTATTTCTGTAAACATAAATAAGATGGTCTTCTGTAACTTTTATTTTTGATAAGTCTGATGTTATTTCAATTATATGTTCATTCTCATTGATTAATCTTCTTGAAATTAACTTTGGCTCTTTTAAACTTAAACTATTGTTTTCTTCATTCATAGAAATTGATTTAAATTCTTTAAGAGACCGAACTTCAACGTCTTTAACATTATATACAAAAGTTCCTTTGTTAAATAAATCTTCTATTTTTATTTTTTCATATTCTGAGAATAAAATAGAATCTCCAAAAATACATTTTGTTCCTAATTGCCTGTCTTCTAATTCTTTTATTATAGAAGCAGGTGTATATCTTTTAGGTGGCTGGGTTTCTTTTTGCTCTAAATCAATTTTATTTATTTTTATTATTTCATTTTCTTTATAAAAAGGAAATTCTTCTTCTTTTTGCTTTACATAAGGTTCATATAAAACATGCCAGCCTTTTTCTACTGTCTTTGTTCCTGATGCTGTGAAGATTTCATTTTTGACATCTATTTCAATTGAAGAGGTTTCTCTCTTTGCTTTATCTCCGAAAGAAGCTATTGTTCTTTTTACAATTAAATCATAAATTTTTCTTTGATGCTCATCTAATTTTTTAGGAATTTCTCCTGTTGGATGAATAGCTGGATGAGCTGGATCCTGCTTTTTTCCATTGTTTGGAGCTAAATTCTTTTTAGCTAAGACTATTTTTACTAATTTTTCATATTCCTTTTGTTTTGCAATTGATGTTAATATTTTGTTATAGTCTAGTTCTGGTGGTAATTGATTAGAAGAGGTTCTTGGATATGAAATATAAGCACTTGTATATAATTCCTGGGCTATTTCTAATGTTTGCTTTGGATTTATTCTAAATAAGGAATATGCTTCTAATTGCAAAGAGGTTAAATCAAATGGATTTGGTGGCTCCTGGTAAAATTCTCTTTTGCTTACTTTTACTATTTTTCCTTGCTTTTCATTTTTTATCTTTTTGTAAATTTGATTTACTTCTTCTTGATTGAAAAATTTATCTTGTTTATGGGAAGCTGTTATTTGATCATTTATTAAAAATAATTGCCAATAAGGAACAGGAATAAATTTTTGTATTTCTAATTCTCTTTCTGCTAATATTTTTAATGCTGGTCCTTGTACTCTACCGGAAGACATTATTTTGAATCTGTTTATTGCTGCTTTAATTGACAAAGTTAATGCTCTTGATAGGTTTATACCAAATAAAAAATCTACGATGTGGCGAGTTTCTCCTGATTCAATTAATTGAAAATCTAGATGAGGAAACGCATTTTCATAAGAATGAACTAACTCTTCTTTTGTCATCATTGAGAACTTCATTCTCTTTCCATCTTTTTTCTTGCAAATAAATCTAATAACATTATAACCAATCAAAGAACCTTCTAAATCGTAATCTGTTGCTACTATAAATTCATCTGCTTTTTTTGACAAAGAAGCTAATGTATTTACATATTCTTTTGTGAAAGCAGATACTTTTGAGATTGTATGACTGGGCGCCCATTCGTATTCAAGGACAGGATATTTCCAGCCATTCTTGTTTTTTTCTTTTAAATTAAATAAATGACCAACTGCACAACCCACTAGGATTTCTTTTCCATTGTGAGTTATTTCATAATAAACTGATTTTCCTGTTTTTTTCTTTGTTACTTTTTTATCTGCAAGAGCTTCTGCTACATGTTTCATAGCAGAAGGTTTTTCTGTAATTATTAATTGAGTCATATTTATTTTTCTAAATAGTGAATATTTTAAATCTATTGAAAATAGGTTCAAATGGAATTGAAGCTTAAAAAATGCTTATATAACCAAATAAATTCAGATTTCTAGGTGATAGAAGTTAAAATGAAAATAAAAACAATATTAATCGGATTTTTGTTTTTAGTAGTAATAGGAATTCAAGGATGTACTAATATTCAGGAAGAAAATAAAGAAAATATTTCATATATTTCAAATGGAGATTTAAATATGTTACCTTCTGATTTTGGTACGAAAGAATATTCAGAAAAAGGAATTGAAATAAGCAATGATAAAATTTCAGAAGCTAAAGAAAAAATAAATTTTTTGAAAACAAATAAAATTATCTATACTGATAAAAATTTAAAGGATAAAGATAATTATCTAATCTATAGAGAAAATATATTAAATTATTCAATAAATTTTTTAAATAATTCTATGAATGAAAGCGAAATAGCTAAACAATATTTTAAAGATAATAATTATTATTATGCTTCTAAATATGGAAAATCAAGTTTAGGAAATGCAGAATTAGCAATATTTTATGCAGATAGAATATTACGACTTGATAAAGGAGAATGGGGACCTGTTTTAGAAGATGGAGTTTGGAGACCTGGTGAATTTATGGAGAATCAAGTTTAGGAAATGCAGAATTAGCAATATTTTAAATCAGCTAGGCAAGGATGGGTGGAAACCTGTATTTTTGACTTCGCCTAAAAATATCTCTGAAACTGCTTAACTTTTCTTTTTAAATATCAAGAATTTTTCCAGCTCTACCGACGTTAATTACTCTGGTATTTCCAACTTTTTCTTCCAAACCTTCTGCTTCATGAATATGAGAACAAAGAACAATGTCTGGTTTTAACTGGTTTATTGCTTTTGTAACTCCTGATGAACCTTTTACAAAATTGCTTAATTTTTCCATTTTTGTTTTTGAAGGATGAACATGAGTTACCATTATTCTTTTTTTCATTGTTTTTATTTTACTATTTGCGTTTTTTAATGTTGAAAAAATTTCTGCTTCTGATAATTGGTTTACACCAATATTAGCAAAGCCACAACCAAATAAGCCAATGTCTTCATATTTTACAGAATAACCATGAATGTTTTTTATGCCATAAAATTCAGCCAAGAAATCAGTTGTTGCAAATGAATCATGATTGCCTGGGATAATTAATACTTTTTGATTTTTCTTTAAGAATGGACCTATTATGCCTGATGTTTTATCTGGTTCTTCTTTTGAAGTTAAATCTCCGCATAAAATTACTAGCTTTACTTTTTCTTTGTCTGCTTTTTCAGCTAGTCTTTCTGCTAATGACTTGTCTCCATGAATGTCGCCTGCTGCTAAGATTTTCATTAAATTTTAAAGAAAAATGAGTTTTTATTGCTTTCTTTTATAAGGGTTGCACCATAAGGGATTCTCCCTTCATGATCCTGAAATTTACGAATCTGTTAAAACTTTTTCTTTTTTAATTTTGCTTTTATTTTATTACTTATTTCTTTAATTTTTTTAAAATCTGGCAGATCAATAATCCAAATATCGCTAAATATAGTTGGAACTTTAATTTCTTTTATTTTTTTAGATTTAGATTTCATGAGAAAATTATTGTTTTCTTTTTGCTACTTTTGATAGATCTAAACCATCTGATTCTCTTTTAATAAAAACATTGGTTGCTTCTTCCAGTTCTCTTAATTTAGAAATTTCTTTTTGTGTTAAAGATGCGGCAAGTTGTTCATTAGTATTTATTCTTTGGACAATATTGGTAAACAAGACATTAGTCATTGATATTAAAGATGCCAAAATTGGATCATATTCTGGAAAATAATAGCTAATACTTGAGCCCTTAAAATTTTTTTGATGAATTAAGCTTTCTCTTAAATTACCAATTGCATTTATTAAATCTTTAAATTGTTCAATTATACGTTCATTATTTTGCTTAATATGTGATTCTTTTGCCCATCCACCCTTGATCATATCAAATATTGATTTATTCCAGTCTTTATTTTCTAAATGTTTTACATCTGATGGTATTCTTTGACATTGCTGAAGATACACTGATTCAGTGTATATAGCCTTTCCAAAGCGATTAATTTTTTCAAGATATTCATCATTTTCTTGTACTTCTAAAGACAAATTTTTTTCCAAAAAAGAAAATTTAATAAAAACTTCATATATTGATGATAAAGTATAATTTATTCCCTGCAATGCAGAATAAACACCTTTATATAACTCTTGAGGATAATATTCATTACCTGATTGTCTATCCCTCTCTTTCTTAAATTTTTTTAATGAGTCTAAATAATCAGAATAAGGTTTACTTCCCTCAGGATATAGCTGATATTTAAAGTCAAGTTCTTTTTGTGCAAATCTATGTTTTTCTATAAAATTTTTCACAATTCTTATCATGTGAGACACGCGCAATTTTTCCTGTCTCACTAATTCCAAAAGTTCTCTCTCTTTTATAATAACTTGTTCTTCTATTTGTTTAGCATTATCTTTTCTAGATTGTATTTGTTCTAATTGAGCCTGCAACTCTCTTAATTTTCTATTAGCTTCATTTAATTGTTCTTGCTGATTTTGATAATTATTAGCAGCATTTCTTTTTTCATTATCGAGCTGTTGTTGATAAGAACTATCTTTTTGTCTGGTTTGTTCTTCTAACTCGTTTATCCTCTTTTTTTCTTTTCTACCAAACCAAGACATAGAATTAAAACTATATTCTTATTTATATATTTTTCTTAGGTGTAATCTCTTTAAAACCAGTGTAAGGCTGCAATGCTTTGGGTATTGCAATAGAACCATCTTCTCTTTGATTGTTTTCAATTAATGCAACCATTGCTCTTGAGGTTGCTATTGCTGTATTATTTAAAGTATGCAAGTATTCTCTTTTGCCATCTTTTCTTTCTACTCTTATGTTTAATCTTACTGCTTGATATGACAAACAATTACTGCATGAAGTTACTTCTCTATAAGCTCCTTTGCCTTCATTTTGTCCAGGCATCCATGCTTCTATGTCATATTTTTTAGCAGCTGTTCCACCTATATCACCTGTACAGATTGTTATAACATGATAAGGTATTTCTAATTTTTCAAATAATTCTTCTGAATTTCTTTGCAAATCTTCAAATATTTTCCAGGATTCTTCAGGAGAACAAAAGATAAATTGTTCTACTTTATTGAACTGGTGAGTTCTAAAAATTCCTTTTGTATCTTTTCCATGAGAACCTGCTTCTGTTCTGTAACATGGAGAGAAGCCTGCATATTTTAATGGTAATTTATCTTCTGGAATTGTTTCATTTTTATGATAACCTGCTATTGCTTGTTCTGATGTACCTACTAAACATAAGTTTTCATTTTTTAAGTAATATAAATCATCTTTGCCTTTAGGCAGGTAACCTGCACCTTCCAGAATTTCTTCTTTTAACATATTTGGTGTTTCTATTGCTATAAATCCTTTATTTCTTAAATGATCTAATGCAAATCTTACTAAGGCTAAATCCAAAATAACTGCTTCGTTTTTTAGATAGTAAAATCTTGCACCTGCTGTTTTTGTTGCTCTTTCTACATCTAATAAATCATTCATTAGCATTAATTCCTGATGGTCTCTTACTTTAAATTTAAATTCAGGAATATGACCATGCTTTCTGATTTCTTTGTTTCCTGTTTCATCCTTACCTATTATAACTGATTCATGAAGGACATTAGGAATTCTTAGTAAATAGAATCTTATTTTTTCATCAATTTCTGCTTTTTTTGCTTCTAATTTTTCTATTTTTTCAGGAAGGTCTTTTGCTTCATTGATTAAATGAGAAATATCTTGTTTTTTCTTTTGCTTTTCATTAATTTCTTCTGATATTTTATTTCTTCTATGTCTTAATTCTTCTACTCTTTGTTTTAATTCTAGAGATTCCTTATCTTGTTTTAACAAATCATCTATCCAGGGTAATTTTTCCAAATCATTCCTTTTCTTTAAGTCTTTTTTTACTACATCCGAATTTACTCTTATGAAATTAATGTCTAGCATAAATTTAGAATAAAAAGAAGATATATAAAATTATCTTTAAGGAGTAAAGGGCAAGTGAGGTAATCTAGAAATTATAGTGCTATCTGTTCTAGCATCACCCAAACTTTTTAAATCAATCACGAACTTAACTGTCTTATTATTTTCAGGACCCATTGGAACAATCCTAACAATTCCCCTGTCTCTAAAATTAACTGAAATCCTATTACCAAACAAATCGGGAAATTTTTCTCTTAGCATATCCAAAATAGTATTATTATAAGAATTAACATCATGTATCATTTTTTCTATTAACCATAGTTGAGGAGATCTAAATCCTCCTTGTATGCCTATAAAATAAATTCTTTCATTGTCAGTATAAATTCCTCTTTTATCAATATCAATATGAGTTACCTTTGCTTCATTTACTTGCCCTGTTAATGCATTTACTCTATTTCTAAGATTTTGATTTCCCATTTGTACTGCTATTTGATAATAAAGATGCAAATAAAAAAGAGCTTGATTATAATTCTTGTTTTCAATGTCTTCTCTTACATTTCTTTCTAAATCCTGAAAAACAGCAGAAAATTCAACAGCAAATTGTTCAGTTGTTATCTCTCCACTATTAACTTTTCTTTTTAACTCCATTGCTTTTGCCTGAACATCCATTATTCCGCCAAATGATTGAGAAGAGGTTATAATAACAGTAAGTAAAGTTAGAATAAAGCTTCTAGATTTTGATTTTAATATTTCTGTAATAGTTCTTCTTGGAACTTTTAATTTTTTGGCTGCGCTTAGCAAGTCTTTTTGTTGGGTTCTAAAAAGCTGAGATAAGTTCATAAAAATAAGAATTAAAGCTTTTATTTAAACATTTCTAGCGAAAAATAAGCAAAAGCATTTTAAATTTATCCATTATACTTAAAGGTATATATCAAAAGAAATATATATAAATAGATATGATATAGATTAAAGAGAGGTGTAGGGGGTTAAATTGGTAAAAAAAGAAAGTATCTTCGAGGTATTCTTCAGAAAGAAGCCAGCAATGATACTTGTAGCTCTAAGAAAGGGCGGTAAAAACAGGTATGGTAGTGTTTTAGCGAAAGAAGTAGATTGCACATATTCTCATGCAGTAAAGATATTGCAGGAAATGGAAAAAGCTAAACTTGTTATATTTGAGAAAAAAGGAAGAATAAAGTTAATTGGTTTAACTGAAACAGGTAATAAAGTTGCTGAGTATATTGAAAAGATTAAACAGCTATTAGGAAACAATTAAACATTTTTTTCTTTATTTTATTCTATTTTTTGAGATTTTATTCATGAAAATAAAAGCAAGATAATTGAATTATTTGGAGATTACTGGCACTCTAAAAAGGTTAGATGCTATGAAGAAACAGAAGAGGGGAGAATAAATTATTTTAAAAAATATGATTTAAGACGCTGGTTATCTGGGAAAGTGAATTAAAGTATCTGGGCCCAGTATTAGCAAAAATACTATTATTCGAAGGAGATTAATAAAGTTTATATACTAGAAAAAACATAATTCGACGATAAGGGAGGTGAAAATAGATGGGAAAAGTCATATTACCAAAAGCAATTACAAGAAAGCCAGGTCATTTATACTACGTAGATGGCAAGGGAAATGTATGCGAAGCTGTAATGGCTCGTGGTGGCAAGAAGAAAAAGAAGAAGTAATTAAAGGAACTTAAACATTTTTTTGATTACTCTTTTGATAATCAAATACTCTTCTTGGCCTTTTTTTGTTAGGGAGTAGATTTTTTTCCTCCCTCTTTGTTTATATTTTATTAAGTTGTTCTTTCTTAATTTCTTTAAAGCAGGATAAATAGTACCTGGAGTTAATTTACCAAACTTTCTTTTACCGATGATTAATGCTAGGTCATCACCACATAATTTATGCTTGTTTAATTCATGCAATATTTGAAATGTTAAAAAAGATTTCAAGTCTAAAAATTTGGGTGTTTTCATATAAGGGCTCCGCCCTTCATGAACCTGCTTTGTTTGTTGATTGTCATTTAATTACTGCTTAAAAGTTTTAAGCTTATAAAGCTTTTGTTGGATATACTATATATTGTATATGCTATATATAGTAAATGCAATATAAGGATTTAACATCCTTTATGAACCTGTGAATGATTAAAAGTTTTAATCTTTGATTGAAATAAAAATAGAAGTGAGCCCGACGGGATTTGAACCCGCGACCCTCTGGTTTCCGTGTCTAACTCGATTAGAGCTTAAGAGCTTCATCCTTATGTCAGATGCTCTAGCCAAGCTGAGCTACGAGCCCACTAAAAGACTTAATTTTAAGTCATTTAAAAGAGTTTTTATTAAACAATTCAGGATGTTCTTTTTGTACCTTTGTCCAAGCATTGATAAAAGTAGTCATTGTGCCTGTACACTCTTCTTTAATATACTGCTCAAACTCTTCTTTTTTGTTGGGAGCAAAATGATGACAATCAGAGCATAAAGTAATAAGATTAGATAAAGAATCTTCGCCATTTAATATCAAAGGAACAATATGATGAGATTCTAATGTCCTTGCTGTTTTATCTTGAATTTTACATTTTTGACAAGTAAAATTATCTCTTTTGAATACTTCTTTTCTTAATGTTTGATTTCTTTCATTCATTTTTCATATAGCGAGTCAAATGGACTTTTTACTTTTTTAATTTGCTCTTTGGAAATATGCGAATATATCTGCGTTGTATTTAAATCACTATGCCCCAATAATTCTTGAATTATTCTGATATCTGTGCCATTTTCTAATAAATGAGTTGCATAAGAATGTCTTAAGGTATGACAATGAACTGATTTTTTTATACCTGCATTTATTGCTGCTTTATTGACTATTTTTTGCAGGTTTCTCGTTGTTAATTTACTATTGTAGCCTGTAAAAAGATAATCTTCTTTTACTTTTTTTTGATTTTCTATTTGCTCTTTTAAATCATTGATTAGGAAAGAAGGAAGTCTAAAATCACGATCCTTTCTTCCTTTACCCTGAAAGACTAGGCCTATTGCTTCATCAAGATTTAAGGCATTTATTTTTAAGTTTACTAGTTCTGAAACTCGTAAACCTGCTGCATACATTAATGAAACCATAAGTTTACTCTTTTTATTCTCTATAGAGTCTATTAATCGTTTTACTTCTTCTTTTGTTAAAACTACAGGTATTTTCTTTTCTTTTTTGGGGCGATTTATATTTAGGGTTAAGTCTTTATTGAGAACATTTTTATATGCAAATTTAAGTGAAGCAAGAAACAAAATTATTGAAGAAGATGCTTTATTTGAAAGATATTCGGCCATATATGTCTTGATATCATCGGTTGTTATTTCTTCTGGATCCTTCTTTGTAAACTCTAAAAGTTTTTTATTTGATTTAATGTAATTTTTCAAAGTATGGGGTGAATACTTTATAATTTTTAGTTCTACTTCTAATTTCCTTAAAAATTCTATTTTTTCCATTTCAATTTTTGAGGCCAGAAAAGCTTTGCTTTTCCCGGCTTGAGAAAAACCTCTTTTTCCATAAAGAGATTATACGAACTTTATATTTAAGGTTAATCAATAAAAAAGAAAATGAGTGTTCATTCTTTAAAGCTTATTAAAATTACAAACTGAGATTTTTCTTATAATCAATTGGTCTTTGTAAATTTTCATCTATAATAATAAATACTTTGCTTCCACCTAACATTCTATCTGAATAATAGCCATTAGTTTGAAGAGCTCTTATTGCAACTGATTTTAAATTAAAACGTTGAATTGAATTTCTTGAGTCTGTCCAACCATGCTGAGTACCATCTGATTCATATACCTGACCTTTTCTATTATGATACATAGATTCAAAGAAATGATAATTACAATGACCCAATTCCACATCCATTGGATCTGGTGGTTGAGTAGAAGCCTGTAAAGCAGTTGTTGCATATTCTCTTTGTTCAGGTATAAGTCCTACAAATTCTTCTCTAGTAATGTTTAAAGTTATATCTTGACTTCCATCTATTTTTGCTCTCATAAAAAGAATAGAAAGAAAAAACATTTAAAGATATCGATTGAAAAAATCTTTAAGTTTTGATTGAAAGATTTAAGCAAATCATTGAATGATCTATTTAATTTCTTTTAATTTCTTTTCTTGTGGATTAAAACCTTTATCTTTTAATAGTTGAAAGATTTTATCTTTATATTTTAAAGTATGTAACATTTGATGATGGTTAGGACATAATCCAATTAGATTATCTTGAGAATTATTTTTCTTATTTTGATCTAAATGATGAAGTGTTACAAATTTATCAAAACCGCAAATAACGCATTTTTCAGTTATTCTCTTATAAGTATTGTAACCTATTCTATGAATTTTTATTTGATTCATTGCCTTTTGGTATTCTAATCTATAAACAGTATTATAACATCCACCACATAATCCTTTTCCCTTAATAGGTAATAATCTTTGACATCTTGGACATATTTTCTTTTTCCTTTCCCAAAAATGTTTTCTATAACAATTTTGACATATTTTTCCAGTAAACCATATATTTTCTTTTTTACAGTATTCACAAATTTCTGGTGCACTTAATTTTTTTGACATAAGAATATCAGGTACCTGAACTATATAAAGCTTTGGTACCTGAAAAATGGGTACCAAATAAATTTAAATAGATAAAGAAGATTAATTTAAAGATGAAACTACAAAAACAAAAAACAGATTACAAAAGAGGATATTCAAAATATGTGATTGTAATTCCAAAAGATTTAATTAAAAAATCTGAGTTAAAAGAGTCAGACGAATTAATAGGGGAAGCTGAAAAACATAAGATAATATTTAAGAAAGTTGAAAAGTAATTTACTCTTTAAAGTTCCGTTAATGCGGATTATCGGAACCTTTGCCCTTGATTTATGGTTTTTTATGCTTTTGAACTAGGAAAAAGATAAAAATTAGGTTAAATTAGGTATTTTATGGTTTTACAATACAAACTGAAAAAAAAGACAAGATGGAAGAAGTATCCTGGAAAGAGTAAAGTTGAAAGAAAGTTAAGTGATTATGACTTTAGGCTATTAAGTGAGGATAAGAAGAAGGTTTTAGTTGAGAAAGACACTTATGAGAAAGTTATGAGGAGATTCAGGCAGATTGAGTTTTTTAAACATCATGGATAAGGATTTAAGGTTTTCTTTTATTTTATAATTATGGCAAGAACAAATAAAGAATTTCCTCTTGAAGAAATGTTTAAAGGATTTAGCCTTTCTTTAATTGGAGGAATCATTAGAGTCCCTTTTCAAGATGCTGTTTGTGGACGCAAATGGTTATATGCAGGTAATGATAATGTTTATTTAGACAGATTTGAAGAATTCATGCCTGATGAATTAAGAAAAAAGTTTGATGAAACTGAAGAAGCTAGATATGAAATCGAAGATGCAGCTGCTTTTTATGGAGAGAATAGAGATAATGGTTCTTTTAGATTTTATATAAGAGGGAGAGTATCTTATCCTGATGAAAATGGTGTTGTGGAAGGTTTTGCTTTGGGGAATAAAAGAGGAGATATTTTAGTTGCAAGATTATTTAATTATGAAGATAGGATTGGAATGGGTGCATTACAACTTTTAATTCCGAGAATAAGAGGTATAGCACAAGATACTCCATTTAAACCTTTTTTTCCAGATGAACTTGTAATAGGTTACTTTACAACTGGTGAAATTAATGGTTATGCGCGAATCAAGGATGTAAAAAAAGTTGCTGAAAGATTTATGAGACTTTAAGATATGATTAAAAGTTTTAGTTAAGTTTAAAGAATTTTCTCTATTGTTATATTCATGGAATATAAACTTGAAGGTGAATTTAGAAGTTTGGAGGGTGTTGTTCTTTTAGGTGAGATAAGAAGAGCTGATTCTGTTGTTTTGAATTATCTTAGAGAAATTGGATTAAGAGAAGCTTGTGATTATGTTAATGAAAATGATAGTATTTTACCTGGATGTGAAAACTTTGATTTGGGGTTAAAAGCTGTATATGTTAAAGGAGAAGGAAGAGAGGCTATATTTTTGCAAAGAGGGAATCTTGAGATTAAAGTGGAAAGGGAAGAACTGGGAATAAGAGTTCAGATTAAAGAAAAATTATTGGGAATTATAGCTTGCAGAAATTATGGGCTTCCAGAAGATAGTGTAGATATTGTAAAAAGATTGCTAGATTTAAAATAATTAATTTTTGATTAAAGGTTTTAGTTTTCGATTGATTTAAGATATTTTCTGTTTCTATTTGACTATGAGAAAATTAATGGTTGATTTGGATGGTGTTTTTGTTAATTTTTATCCTTCGTGGATTGCTAAATTAAATGAAAAAACTGGGCAAAATAGAAATGTAGAGGATTTAAGAGAATTATATGCTGATAGACTTTATGGAATTACCCGAGAACAATTAATAGAATATTTTTATGAATTAGATGTTTTAGCATTGCCTGAAGTACCTGGTGCTAGTTTTTACTTGAGAAAATTACATGAAGAAGGTCATGAAAACCACATTGTAACAGCAAGAGTATATTATGATTATTTAAAGGATTTAACAAAAGAGTATTTGAGAAGATTAAATGCTCCATATGATAGCATTACTTTTGAAGTTGAAAAACTAGAAGTTATAATGAAATTAGGATTAGATACTGTAATTGAGGATGATCCTGAAATGGCATTGAAATGTGACTCTAAAGGAATTCCAATCATATTATTTGACGCCCCTTATAATAGGGATGTAGAAGGAGAAAGAATATTTAGAGTGAATAATTGGGAACAAGCTTATTGGACTATTAGAAATATGGATTATTTATTAAGACAAAAGGAAAGAAAATGTTTAGTTTTTGATTAAAAGTTTTAATTCTGAAAATTATTTCCAATTACCTGGAAGATGTTTATGAATGAAACCAACATTTCTTTTTGATCTGAGTTCATTACTGCTGGTGAACTTAAGTTATCTACTAAAATTCTTAATTCTGAACATAAAAAGATGTAGTCGTTCAATCGATTTATAGGAACTAAAGTAGATAAATCTCTTGATAATCTTAAGTCTTCTATGCATGATTTAAAGTCTGATTCAATTGATTTTGAATCTACTTTAACCTTGGTTAACATTTCCAAGAATCTTTTTGGATCTTGAAGTAAAGTTGAAATGTTCTTAGACATAATAGAATTCTTATCTGCTAAATCCTGAACAAAGTCATATTCTACTCTTTTATCTAAAGCTGATTTTATTTTCAAAGCTATTTTTGAATCTTGACATTCTGCTAATTTTCTTTGTAATTCATCACGATTATTGTTAAACATATAAATAATATGAATGGATAAATATTTAAACGTTTGCTTCAGAAAAGTTTATAATTAGAGTGAAAATAAGATAATAAAGAATGTTTTGGTTTTTTAAAAATAAAAAAGAGGATTATGATTCTAAAATCAATAGTCTGGATAATCTTGTAAAGACTTCTTTTTCTAATGTTAAAGACGATATGACTAAGGTGTCTAATTGGATTAAATTTTTTAAAACTAATGAAATAAAGCAGGATGATCAAATAAAAGAGTTAAATAATAAACTTGAACGACTTATTTCTGAGGTTTCTTCATTGAAGGTGTTATATGAAAAAGCACCTGAACCTGAACGATCAATTGAACGTTCAAGCCGTTCAATCGTTCATGAACGCGTTCAATCGTTCAATCGTTCAAATCAATCATTCATGAACGTTCAATCGTCATTAAAAGGAAGCTTTACTCCTGCTCAAAAAAAGATAATTAGTGTTTTGACTGTTTCTGATATACCTTTAGAATACGAAAATATTGCAAAAGAATTGAAATTAAATATAATAACTGTGAGAAGACATATTAATGATATTAAAAGAATAGGGTTCGACATAAAAGAGAAAGTGAGTGTTGATAATGGAAGAAAGGTTTTCTATTTAGAGAAAGAGATGAAAAAGAGCATTTTAAGCAAAAAATAAGGGGAAAGGAAGCTTATTTTGGGCTTCTTTTGACAAAAATGAGGGTTCAGTAATCAATTATTGCTGTTTGGGCTTGATGATCTTTCATATAAACTGAGAATAAATGAGACTTTAGGTTCAATTCGCGGAATTTTTGGTTAATTGATAGTACTGTTGTCTTGTTATTTACCCTTATTTTAGCTATAGGGATGCCTTTTTTTAAAAGAAAACTGATATAGGCTCTGATGCATCCTTCTGATAAATTGAGCTTTTCTGAGAGCTCCTCGTAATTTACAGGTCTATTCAGGTCGTCTTCGAGCTGATAGAGGGTTAAAAATGTTAAAAATTGCTGTTTGGGAAGACTTGTAAAGGCAAAATCCAGGTCTTTTTTGAAGTTGAGCATGTCTTGTTTAAATGGTTGATTAGTTGCTTGCTTGCTTTGTGCTTGATTGCTTGCTTGATTGCTTGCTTGCTTAACCCCTTTGTTTCCAGTGGAACCTGGTAAAAATGCATTAAAATTGTCTTTATTTTCTATTTCTTGTCTATTTAATGTACTAATTTGACTTTTTATATCTATTATTAACTTATTTTGCTTTATTATTAGATTTTTAGCTTCTTTTAGCTCTTTAGAGAGCGAAATAATATCTTCTTTCACTTTTTTGAAGGAATTCTTTAATTTTACCTCGTTAATTGCCATGAAAGGAAGAATAAGAAAAAATTTATTAATGTTTCGTGTTACGTGCTTGATTGCTTGATTGCTTGCTTAATGGATAATCTTTATAAACGAGGCCTTCTTTAGTAAAGAAGCCTTCGGGGAAGAAATAAATTAAAGGCAGGGGTGATTCAATTGAGTAGTGTTAATTTAAAGACGAATATTAATTTTCTGGTTATATTTTTATGTGTAATATTTCTTGCTTTTGTTGAAGGAGGAAATGTTAGTAAATCTTTTTTTGATGGAAAAGGCATAATGGGTAATGAAGTGCAGCAGATTGCATTTATTTTACTGACTTTAATAATTATCATAATGGCAACATTAAATCCAGAGAAAGCATATTTAACTGCATATAGTGCAGCTACATTGGGATTAATTGTTGTAATAAGCAGCTTTTACAATGTGTTTGTTATGAACAAAAACGGTTATGCTATTGTTGAAATGATTCTTGGATTTGTGTTAATAGTCACTGGCGTAATGATGGGAAGGACTAATAGTTCTGATAAAGAGGTTGCTGCAAAAGCAATTGAAAATTACAAGAAGAGCCTGAAAAAGAAGTAATTCTTTTTTTCTTTTAATTTTATTGATAAAGCATATAAATAAAATCAAATTTGAATATGGATGAGTGTTGAAGAAAGAATAGTAGAAATAATGAAAAAAGAGAAATGTTCTTGGGAAGAAGCATATAAAAAAGAGAAAGAAAGCACTAATTTAAAAAAATTCTTTTAGAACTTTTCTTTCTTGCAAGAAAGAAAATCTTCATCAAAAAAAAGAAGCTGGATAAAGAAAATTTCGGAAAAGAAAAATAAAATTTAACCTATATATTCTGATTTTCTTGAATCTTCCTTGGTATCTTTCATTGTCACATGTGGCAATGGCAAATGGGGTGGTAGATTAACATCCTGAGTTAATTCAAGAGATTTTATATGTACTTTTGCCAAAATAAAATTGATTAGATTAGTTAATAAAACTGGTTTTACTTTTTTGTCTTTTTTCCAGGTATCAAGAATTTCTTTGTGCTCTTTATCTTCTGTCATGTATAAAACGTGCCCATCTATTGAAATTAATCCGAAATCTGGCTGATAATCAATTGAAAACTTAAAATTAAATTTTAATAAATTTTGCTGCTTATTAGACAGGGAAATTTCATCACTACTAACATCTGAAATATTTATATTAGAAGAAATCTTACTCTCTTTGGGTAAATCCTTTAATTTTTTTTCTGCTTGTATGTTATCAAATCCGAAACCGACTATTGCCATTTTTTCCTCCGTATCACATTTTTTTTGGTAGCTTTATATTTAATAAAGACATTGCATTAGCTAAAACTATTGTAAATGCCTTAACTAGTGATAAACGCGCATCTTTTAAGTCTTTTTGTGATTTAAGTACAGAACATTCATGATAAAATTCATTGAAAATTTGGCATAATTCATGACTATAATTGGCTATTACATGTGGTTTGTTTGATTGATATGATTGGATTACTTTTTCTTGAAATAAAGAAAGATGCTTGATTAGGGTTAATTCTTTGGGATGAATTAATTTGGAGAAGTCTGGAGATTGCTTAGTAAGGGTTGCACCCTTCACGAACCTGCTATTATTTACGAACCCGCTATTATTTACGAACCCGCTGTTTAGGATAGATAATGCTCTTGCGTTTGTATATTGAATATATGGGGCTGAGTTACCATTAAAATCTAAGACTCTGTTCCAATCAAAGGTTATTGTATTTACCCTATCATTTGACAAGTCTGCGTAAATTAAAGATGCTGTTGCTATCATTTGAGCTGTTTCTTTTTTATTTGAAGACAGTCCTTTTTCTTTTAAGATTTCTGAGGCTAACTCTTCTAGTTTATTGAAAACATCTTCTAAGAAAATAACATTGCCTTTTCTTGTTGACATTTTACCTTCTGGAAGCATAATTAAACCAAATTTGATATGGTGGGATTCTACTTTTAAATTTAATAATTTGCAGATTGAAAATAATTGTTCAAAATGTAAAGATTGCTCTGAACCTACTACATATAAAAGTCTTTTAGATTTTAATTTATTTATTCTGTACAACAGAGAGGCTAAGTCTCGTGTCACATATAATGTAGCGCCATCTGATTTTTTGATTAGTGCTGGTGGAAGATTGAATTGAGATAAGTCTACTATTGTTGCTTCATTGTCTTCTTTTAATAAGGGGGAGAGGATTTTTAGTGTTGATTCTAACTGGGGAATATAAAAACTTTCACCTATGGTATAATCAAATTTTACGTCTAATAACTTGTAAATTTTATTAAATTCTTTTTTTGATTCTTCTGAAAATTTTTTCCAGAGCTTCAGATATTGTTTGTTGCCTGATTCTAATTGGGAAAATGCTTTTCTTGCTTCTTCTTCTAAATCCTTGTTTAATTCTGCTTCTTTATGAAATTTGACGTAGATTTCTAATAAATGCTTTATTGGTGCTTTTTTTAATTCTGCTTCTTTTCCCCATTTTTTATAAGCTACTATTAGTTTACCGAATTGAGTGCCCCAATCACCTAAATGATTTAAGGTTTTTGCTTTGAAGTTTAGGAAATTATAAATTTTGTATAAAGAATAACCGATTATTGTTGACCTTAAATGGCCTATTGAAAATGGTTTTGCTATGTTTGGAGAGGAGCAATCTATTAAGACTGATTCTTTTTTTCCTATGTCTTTTGAACCATACTTTGCTTTCTGTTTTAAGATTTCTTTTATAACTATTGATGAAAGAATAGTTGGGTTTATGAAGAAATTTAGGTAAGGACCTTTTGCTTCTATTTTTGAGAAATAAATATCGCTTAGTTCTGAGAGACTCTTTGAAATTTCTACTGGTGATTTTTTTAAGGTTTTAGCGAGGTTAAAACAAGGCAAAGAGAGGTCTCCTAATTTTTGGTCTGGAGGAATTTCTATTAATGAAATTAAATCTTCTTTTATTTTTAATTTTGAAGATACTAAAAATGAAATTCTTTCTTTGAAGAGTTGCATTTAATTGAAAAATTAAACTCATATATAAATTTATGTTAAGATTTGGGAAGATTAGAAAGAAATAAAAAGAAAAGAGTATGCGGTATACAGAATGAGTGTAATTTCTGATAAAAAAAAGGATAGGATAAAAGAGGATATTATTAGAGAATTGTATGAAAATTATCCTGGATTTTTATATACTGAAAAGATAAGTGAGAATATAATCAGGGATAATGAATTCACCTTGTCGCTGCTGAATGAGCTTAAGAAAAATAAAGTTGTGAATATTTTAAATGAGACTAAAGGGGATAAAGTGAAAAGAAAATGGCAGTTAAATGAAGAAGCTTTTGATGCTTATAAAAGATTAAGTGTTTAATAATCTTCTTTTTGATATCTATAAATTCTGCTTCTAATTTTGGTAAAATTGAAGTACTCTGTTTTTGCTGTATCTGGAATAAAGGCTGAATGCTCTTGGGTATAATTTTTAAATAGAGTTACTATTGACCATAATGGAATAGGCGAACCTTCTGCTAATGCTTCTTCTGTTGAAATAACTCTGATTGTATAAAAATGAAATGATGACTCGGGAGAGGGTGATGATGGAAATATTTGAAAGCTTACATCTGGAAAAATTTTAACTAATTCTTCTAAAATGAGATTACTATTTGATTGTAATCTTCTATCTTTTCTTCCAACTATTACTGAATTAGTTTTCATAGTGAAGATTAAGAAAGTTATTTTAAGTAAATTATTGGAATGAAAAATATATTTTAAGCACTTAACTTCTTTAAAATATCCTGCTTACCTTTCCAGTCTAAAGCATATTTAAGAACTTCTTCTATTCTTGTTACTGGAATAATCTTAATTTTCTTTTTGTCTTCTTCTGATAAAAGTAAATCGTTTTCGTTTGATTTTGGAAGGATAATTGCAGATATTCCTGCTTCTATTGCTGCTTCTGCTTTTGCTGTTACTCCACCAACTGCCAGAACTTCTCCTCTGACTGATAATGAACCTGTCATTGCAACATCTTGTTTAATGGGTATTGATTTTAAAGCTGAGATTACGGCTGTTGCTACTGCTATTGATGCTGAATCACCTTCAACACCTGAATGAGTTTGGATAAACTGAATGAAAATATTATACTTTTCTTTTATGTCTTCTCCAAAATATTTTAGGACAATTGCTGAAACATTTTTGATTGCTTCTTTAGCTATATCTCCTAATTGGCCTGTTGCTACAAATTCCATGGACTTACCGCCTGGTGTAACTTGAGCTTCTATTGGGAGAACTAAACCTGAGTTGTAACTTGATGAACCGAGAACAGCTAAACCATTAACTCGGCCTATTCTTGTTCCTTTTGTTAAAATAACTTGATATTGTTTGTTAAATTCCAAATACTTATCTGTTGTCTGCTCTTCTAATGTTCTTGCTAATTTTTTAGCTGATTCTAAATGTTTAGGTAAAACTAGTTTTGAATTTTCTTCTAAAGCAATATCTCCTGCTGCTCTAACTAAACCACCTAATTCTCTTAATCTTAATGTTATTTTACCTGCTCTGCCTGAACGCTTTTTTGCTTCTTCTACTATTTTCAGGACTGCTTCTTTTGAGAAATGTGGAATTTTCTTATCTTTTTTTACTTCTTGTGCTACAAACTGAGCTACTTTGTAAATATGCTCATCTGTTATGTCTATATCTGAGTCCATTACAACTTCATAGCCATAACCTCTAATTCTTGATCTTAATGCTGGATGCATTTTACTTATTGTATCAAAATTACCTGAAGCAACTAAAATAAAATCACATGGAACTGGTTGAGATCTAGTCATTGCTCCTGATGAGCGTTCTGACTGGCCTGTTATTGAATATTTTTTTTCTTGAAGAGCTGTTAATAATTCTTGTTGAGATTTTGGAGAAAGATTACCAATTTCATCTATAAATAAGACTCCTCCGTTTGCTCTGTGAATCATTCCTGGAATTAATCTTTCGTGTGGGGGAGTGCCTAAACCACCAGAGTTTTTAACTAAAATTCCATTTGCTATTAAATTGCCTGATTCTGTTGTTAAGTTGTATAAATAGCCATTATAAGGCACTTTTTCTATTTTCTTTATTTTTTCTTGCTGAAGTTTCATTTTGCTTGAGAAAACTTAGTTATAATTTATGTTTATATTACTTTCTGGTTTATATTGTTTTTTGTTTTTGATTTTATTAAATTAATTTTATAGTTTCTGGTAAGATTAATAAAGAAAAGAATCAACTAAAGAATAAAATGAGAAAAGTTGTTATTTTAATTAATTTATTATTTCTATTATTTTTAAGCAGTTGTGATGTTAAAGAAAATACTGATAATTTTAATGAAACTAAAGAGAATAATATTTCAGAGCAAGATGTGAAAAAGTGTAACATAGAAATGAATAAAACAGAATGTGAAACTTATAAAGGAATATGGCATTCGGAAGAATTAGCTTGTTTAGCAATAGGTTGCCCAAAACCTACGCCAGAATATTGTGAATGTGAAAAAGAATCTTCTTCAATAGACAATTTAACTGAAAGAGAGGAAATAAATATTAATATAAATAATTCAGAAGAATTAGAGCAAGAGGTATTAAGAAATTGTAATGAAGATTCTGAATGCATTAAAGTAGATGATGGGTGTTGTGGTTGTAGTAGTGGAGGTGGAGCAACAGTAATCAATAGAAATTATGAAAACTATTGGAATGAGAAGTTATCAGAAGATTGTGGTATGATGGGATGTATAACAGTAATGTCAGGTCATTGGACTTGTTTTGCAACACCAGAATGTGTTAATAATAAATGCATACTTATTGAGAACAAAGAAAAAGCTTGTTTAGATAGGTGGGCTACGAATCATGAAGGTATAAGAGTAATTAAATTTGCTAATATTAGTGAATTAAAAATTGAAGAAACTCTTAAAGGAATAGATAAAATTGAACCTAAGCTAGGTTACAGAATTAAATTTCCTTTGGACATTTATACATTCAATTTACCTAAAGAAAAAACAGAATATACTTGCAGATATGATTATATATGGTGTTATGTTGAAGCAACAGATAAATTTATCAACCATTTAAATAAGAATGAAAATATAAATGCTTTTGCTAGTGATTATGAAACTATTTCTGTGATAACGAATAATCAAGAATTGAACAAAGAGTCTGTATTGGACATCATAAATTCCTATAATGACATAATACAAATTGAATATGAAAATATTTCTGTAAAGAGTAATTATTATGGTTTCTATGTTCTTCCTCTTGTTGAGAAAGATATTTCAGAATATATTTGTAATACTCTAGAGAATAATGATAATGTGGTTTCAATAGAAGTAATGAATATATGGCTTCAGGAAATTTATGAAACAATTGGCGGGTGTACTAATCGTGAGTCATTTTTTCCTATCCCAAATAGTGATAGATGTTAGACTAATTTCATTAATAGAAAAAATTCCCCCATAGATACTAAAGCTAAACTGCTCTAAACGGAATTTCCTTGCCTTTAATATTTAACTTTCTAAGTATTTTTTCATCATTCTGCCTGTACATACCCTTGAGTTCAACAAATCTTTCTCTTTTAACTCTTAATAAATCATCTATTGTATTTTTTAGCTTATCAGTTTTGTAATAGCAATAGTTTAAAGGCAGATTATAAAGAAAAGTTAACATATTTTCAACATTTGTTGAGATTAATAAACGATATAGGTAAGTGTTTTGACTAAAACCTGATTTTGAAGTATTAATAGAAATTTTTCCAGAATTTATTCCTTTAGTGGAAATGTATACTTTTATTTTTTCCATAAATAATAATCTATTGGTATGAAACTCTGGAGAACCACCAATTGCGATATCAAAAGAATTTGATTGACCCCCACGACATCTTGGAATTCCAACTTCGGAACCAAAAAAAGAAAAATAAAATTGATCTTCTGTTTTGGAATCTAATTCTATCCATTTAGGAATGAAAATTTCTTGCTTTGTTTTATTTCCTATTGGAGCGTTTAATGCTTTGAAAAATCTTATAATATTTCTATTGGTATTTCTTATACAATGTGAGGTTTTATTTATGCCACCAATTCTAATATCAAAATTAGTTTCTATTTCTTTACCAAAAAGGTTAATTAAATCTAATTTAAAATCTTCTAATGCTTTCATTTCTGAACTTGAAAGAAAAATCATATTGAGATTCTTGTCAATACCACCATCCCCAAAAGTTGCACCTAAGATTTTGGCTATTAAAGGAAGTTTTTCATTATCTAAATATAAAGGGATTAAGTTTTTTGATTTTAGCCATTCAGCTGTCTGGATTGGAATCGGAAGATGTTTTTTAGCATGCCACCAGCGAGTTTTTCCATAAGAATGACCTAATAATTTTGCTATTCGCTTGTAACCGAAATCAGTATTTTCTTGTTTTATTTTTTTATATTCATAATAAAGCCTACATTGCTCTTGCTGCCTTGCATTATAAGTATTAATTATATCTTGTTCTGAAATTATTAACATGGAGAAATTAGGTTAATTTTATTTATAAACTCTGGGAGGGTGTTTGTCCTGTAACCTTACTATTTAAAATATATATTGAAGAATATAGATTAAGAAACTGTGAGAACTTTATCGAATCTTGTTAGTTTTTGGGCTTCTTTGTAGATAATTTTTCCTGGTTTTTTAACAGCTACTTTATGTTCGGGGGTTACTAATAATTCTTTATTGGACTCTGTTGTGATCTTGATTAAGTAAGGCTTATCTGATTTGTACTTGTTAACTGATAAAACTTCTATTGGCTGAATTTTGCTGTTTTTTTCTGCTAAAATATATAATTCTCCTTTTTTTAGATAAGCTGCTAAGTAACCCTCTTTTTTTATTAATTCTTTTTCGTGCTTCTTTAATAACTTATTAATTTCACTCGATATTTTTGCTTTTTTACTATTTAATTTTAGTATTATATTGTTGTCACTAAACGATTGTAACGGGTCATGAAGTACATCGCCTAATAATGCTCCTGAATGAGAACCTGTTGCATCTATAAATGGGGAAACTTTTGTATCTGAGTGGTCTATTAGTAATTTAGGTGTAATTGCTTTTGAACCTGTAATTGACATTCTTTTACTTAAATTCATGAATAAGATGAAAGCTGCTAAAAATATCATTGAACCTATTAAAGAAGCTGCTGCTAATATGTCTCCATATTGCTTTCTGATCCACCAAGGCGTAATCATTGCTATAATCAATAAAACGAAGAAGATTATGTTTTGATTTTTGGAAGATGATAATTCCTGGAGCTTTGCTCTTTGAAGAATTTTTTTGCCTGTGCCTGCCGGAGTTGTCCTGATTAAAGGAACATTGTCATCTTGTATATTTGGATAAGCCAGAACATCTACTAATTTGCTTTTGGGTAATAACTCTGCTAAAGCCTGACCGACCATTGACTTGCCTACTCCTGGCGGACCTATTAATAATAAATGTCTTCTTTGGTTAGCTACCTTCTTAATTAAGGATGTTGCTTTTTCCTGACCTATGATTTGATCTATTAATTTTTCAGGAACTTTAATTTCTGCTGTTGATTTAAAATTTAGGTTTTTCATATTCTTATTTTAAGTTTTTCATTTAAGGTTGAATTACTTATTTTAAACAGATAAGAATTAAAAGAAAAGAAGTATTTAAAAGTTTATACAATCTCTTCTTCTTCTACAACAATAAAGTCACCTTTTGCTATTACTGAAGAGAATGGAATCAGTGTACCGCCTGTTTTTTGGTCTTTTTCTAATTCTAATCCTTCGCAATAACTTGTTGTATTTTTAAGAAGTAATTGCAGAATTTCTCCTGTTCTAGTTTCAAACATTAAGTCAAAAACTTCACCCAGAGATTTTCCTGATTTTGTCACGACTTTTTTTCGTATAAATACGTTTGCATATAATTTTTCTTCTTCAACCATGGTGATAGTGCATATTCACTTATTTATATGTTTATCGTTTTTCTTGTATAATATATTTGCCTGATTGTTTTATTTTAGGTAAAATTTCCTTGTAAAATAGGGTTAACCCCCCACACCATGATTTCTACTGGAATAAAGGAAAAGGATGTGTTTCTTCTGGAGATTTTTAATTTATCTTTTTATTAGATTATATTATATTATTAGATT
>JAGVYZ010000006.1 GCA_018303025.1 Candidatus Woesearchaeota archaeon | reverse complement strand
AGCAAATACAACTAAAATAATAAATCTGTTATACTGTTATAATATATTCTGTCATAACCTGCTAACAATATTTTATTATAGATATATTTAGCAATATATAGTATAAGAATCTGTAATACCTCCTGCAAGCATTTGGCAAATTCTTCTTATACAATTTTACTAATGATTCTATAAAGGTTAATTGTTAGCAGGTTTTTATTGTTGTTGTGTCTGGTTTGATTCTGTTAAACTTTTAAATCGGTTAAGGTGTTATAGCTGTTATTACTCAAATTAAAAATAAAAGTTATAACCGTTATTGTCCTTAATCCTCTCTTTCGTTTACCTCTGGATAATTCCAGATTAAATCAAGGAACAAAATTAGAGCTTGATATGTTCAGGCAGTATAAAAATGAAAGTTATGATGAAGTAGTTAGAAAACTAATTTTCTTAGCTAAAACATGTGAAAAACAACCCAAATTAAGTCAAAAAACAATCTTAGAAATAAAAGAAGCACGAGAAAGAATTAAAAAAGGTGAATTCTATTCTGAAGAAGAAGCTAAGAAAATTCTTGGATTATAATAATGTATTCAATAAAATTTAGTGGCTTGTGTTTTATCTTGCTATTTTGTTAAAAAGTTGGTAAAATATTTTTGATTAGAAAGCATCTTTAAATCCCATACTTATAATAATTGGTACTATATTTGCTGGCGGGGCTGGAGGAACAGGAGGAACTGGTGGAATTTTTGGAATTTTTGGAATAGGAGGAATTAAAAACATATTTCTTATAATATATTTATGGTTGTTAATTTCTATAACTTGTCCACGGAATCGTCCTGTAAAATCCCATACGAAATTATCTTCAATCCAACCAAGATATTCACTATCCCTAGAAAAAAGGTTTCCATTACTAATGAATCCAAAATAATTTCCATTTGATTTAAAAATATATTCAGTCATTTTTTATCACCAACTAATATATCTTGATCTACATTATGTGGCTTTGGAATGTAAGTACACGGAATAGCATAGCCAATACCTAATTGTACATTACTTATTATAGCTTGAAAGAGCTCTACTAAATCTATACCTTGTAAAGAGATTACACCTATTTTTTGTTCTCCCATTTTAGTCAATAAATCTGAATGTTCCATTCTTTTGGCATTAACAACTCCAATAACTTTTCCATCTTCAGACATAAGCGGACAACCACTATTCCCGGAATTAACAGTACCATCAATTAAATATGTAGTAACACCTGTTGCATCTGTTAGTATCGCAGATAGGATACCTTGATGTGTTGTTAAAGATACCAAACCTAAAGGATATCCAGCAAAAATTACTGGAATGCCTTCTTTTATTATATCACTACTTGCAATTTCAAGTGGTTCTCTTGTAGTATCATCAAACTTTAATAATACCAAATCGTGTTCCTCGTCTCGCATCATTACTTTTGCCTGAAACAATAATTCTTGCTTATCTGGAAATTGGATTAGTACATTTGAATCTTGCTTCGCAATCACATGATTACATGTTACAAGTATACCTTTTTTGAAAAATATAAATCCACTTCCTTTACTAATTATCTTGTTCTGTCCTTGAACCATATAAACTATTCCAATACTTTTACGTATTTTTTCAATAACATTACAATAATCCATATGAATCCTCTTTTCTATCTATTTAGTATTTGAATATTAATCAGTTTTAAAAATGTTACTATATTAAATCTTATCATAATAAATGACTTAACAAAATATAATAAATGTACAACATTGTGCATAAAATGAACAATAATTTATTTATAAAATGAAAAGAAATAATAGACTCTTCTAAAATACTTAACTGAAATTACTAAAATTAAGGATGACTAGTCATTCTTTCCTGTTTTAGAATTTCTTTAAGCATGACTTCTTCTTCATCAATTTTCACGCAATAAACTTTTACTTTTGATTTTTTGGAAGAAATAAGTAAATCATTTTTTTCATTTTTTTTCTTGTCTAAAAAAACATCAAATATTTTTAATCTAGTAACTATCTTCTCTCTGACTTTATGTTCATTTTCTCCAATACCGCCAGAAAATGAAATAGCATCTATTTTTATTTTAGTGAAAGAATAAGCAATATACTTCAAGACAGAATCAACAAAAACATCAACACTTTTATCATTCTTTTTAATTAAGTTCTCAATATTCTCATTTCCTGTTAATCCCTTAAATCCAGATTCATGATAAAGCATCTTCATTGTTTTGTCATATCCAATTTTCTCAACTAAAAATAAAACCAATCCAGGTTCTATATTTCCAGAGCGAGTAGCCATCATAACACCATCTAAAGGAGTAAAACCCATTGAATTATTAATTATTTTTTTATTCTCAATTAAGCTAATAGAACTTCCTGAACCAAGATGGCAGCTTATAATGTTCTTTTCTTTTAAAATTTCATTTACAGATTTATGAGCAAGTCCATGAAAACCATATTTTCTCAAGTGATATTTGTCTATTATCTCTTTATTAATGGGTATTTCCTCATCAAAAAATAATGAATCAAAAACAGCATATTGTTTATATTTAGAACATAATTTAATAGCATTTAACTGCAATGGATTATGCAATGGTGCTAATTCATTATTATTTTTTATTATTCCAATCAAATCTTTATCAACTAAATGAGCTCCATGCAATAAACCACCATGAACAACTCTATGCCCTATAATATCTATATGTCCTATTTTCTCTAAAACAAGGTTTAATGCTTTTTTCAGATTTTTTACTTTCATCTCTTCCTTAGTTTCATTAAACTTGAAATGAGAGCCATCCATTCCAATATTATATACTCCACCAGAACTTTCTAAATTAGATTCATCATATAACTTAAACTTTACAGAAGAACTTCCTACATTTAATATTAAAATTTTTAGCATTCTACTCCTGTTATAGCAGCCAAATCAACTATGTCCTGGCTATTGCATCCTTTTGAAAGTACATTTACAGGTTTCTCTAAATTGCTCAATATAGGCCCAATTGCCCTATATCCCCCAAGTCTTTCAACTAGTTTATAGCTTATGTTTCCAGAATTCAAATCAGGAAAAATAAGAACATTAGCATTTCCAGCTATTTCGCTTTTTGGAAATTTAACTTTTCCAATCCATGAAATCAAAGCAGCATCAACCTGCATCTCTCCATCACAATTTAATTTATTCTTCTTAGCAATTTCAACAGCTTTCCTTACTTTTTCAACAGATGTATGTTCAGAGCTTTTATTAGTTGAAAAGCTCAAAAAAGCTATTCTCGGTTTTATATTAAGATTTAAAGCAAGTTCATTTGCATTTTTAGCAATTACAGCCAGTTGTTCTTCATTTGGCTCAGGAATAACAGATGCATCAGCAAATATAAAATATTTATTCTTTTGCGGGTTCGTACCAGGTTCGTGAAGGTTTGAATCAGGTTCGTGAAGGGCGGAGCCCTTACCTTTCAACATCAGCATATTTCCAGAAACTAATCCTTTTTTGAAAGTAAATGCAGCTCTAGCCACCTTAGCTGTTCCAAGCAAGCATCCAGCAATTAAACCATCAGCTTTATTCTCTTTTAATAAAGAAACGCCTTCATTTAATCTTTCTTCTAAGCTTCCTTTAACTAAAACAATAGGCAAGCAAAGTTTTTTCTTATTAATTATTTTTATAGCTTCCTTTACTCTCTTATCCTCTCCTTCAACAAAGACAATTTTAGCTTTTTTCCTAACAGCTTTCTTGTACACCTCTTTAAGAATGTCCATGTTTAATTAAATAATCAAAGGTTTATATAAATTTCTCCCATTAGATTCGTACCAGGTTCGTAAAGAAGTATCTATGGGTTCGTGAAGGGCGAAGCCCTTACCTTAGTACAGGTTCTTTCCATGAAAACTCAAGGTTTTCAGGGTCCCAAAGACTTTGTCTTTGTGATTTAAAGAAAGTGCACAGGTTCGTGAATGGCTTTCTCAGGTTCATGAAGGTTTGAACCAGGTTCGTAAAGGGCGGAGCCCTTACTATCAATAATCTTTATAAATAAATTAACTATATTAAAGGCATGAAATACTTAAAATTTTTAATAATCTTTTTAGTACTTGCTTCTTTTGCAAGTGCAGAAGTCCAGATTTCCTTAAAAGATGTTTACAATGCTGGTGAACAAATACAATTCAAATTTATTTCCACATCAGCAAAAAATGAAATTTCAAACTTAAATATTAACTTAATCTGCAATGGTGAATCTGAATTATTATATTACAAAACAGTTTCATTGGAAAAAGATACTACTTTTACATTAGATGATATTCTTCCATTGCCAAAAAAAGAAGCAACATGTTATCTGGAGTTTAATTTAAACTCAAATTCCCAGAATACCAAATCATTTGAAATAACAAAAAAATTAAATGGAAATATAAATGTAGCAAAAAAAGATATTAATCCCTCTGAATCAGTCGAGATTTCAGGAGAAATATTAAATGCAAGAAGTGAAAAAATAGATTTAGTTGAAATTTATGTTGATGACAAAAAAATAGAAAATAATAAGGGTACCTTTTCAACTTCTGTTTCAACATTATCTAATATAAAATCAGGTCCTCATAAAATAGCAATAAAAGCTAGTGATAAATATGATAATACATTTGAAAATGAAGTTTATTATACCATAATTCCAAAACCAACTGATTTAAAATTAGAAGTAAGCAAATACTCTGTTTACCCTTCAGAAAGAGTGCAGATAAATTCTTTTTTATATGACCAGGCATTAGACAAAATGAATGCAGAGATTCCATTGAAAGTGTTTGATTCGAGCAATAATGAAATAGCTTCAGGTGAAAACACATTAGATTTTAAATTATCAAAATATGCTTTGCCTGGAACATGGAGAGCAAAATCATTTTATCCAAATTTTGAAAAAGAAATAACATTTACAGTTGAAGAATTAAAGAATTTAAGCATAACAGTCTTTAATCAGCAATTAATAGTTGAAAATACAGGAAATATACAATATAATCAAGATTTGTTATTTAATTTAAATGACCAGCAGGTAAACAAAAGAATAAACATTAAGCCAGGTGAAATAACAAGAATAGACCTAATTGATGAATTAAACAATGACAGAGGTAAATTAACAATTTATTATGGAAATGATTTGTCTACTTTTGATGATGTTTTAGTTAATGATACAAGATCTGTTTTTGATAAATTAGGAAACAGTATAACTGGAAATGCTGTTGCGCAATCAGTAACAGACATGCCCAGAGAAGTTTATGCTTTTATCTTATTTGTAGTCTTCGCAGCAATCTGCTTCTATATTTACATAAGAAGAAAAACCAGAATGAAAAGACAGCAGGAAGTATTGCATGAAATAAGGCATGGAAGAAAAATAGCAACAGCAATAAAAGAAAGACGTTCAATGCCTGCTGAAAAAAGAAGAAGAACATTTTCAGCTTCTGACGAAGAAATTAATGATTTTAGAGACAATATGCTAAAGAGCACTAAAAAATCTTTAGAAAACGAAAACAAGGGCTGGGGAATGTTTAAATAAATAGTCTTTTAAGTTTTTTCTTTATTAATTTATATGGCAAGTAAATCTTCATTAGAACTCGTAGTAAATGGCACTCCATTTAATGCTGAAAAAATGGTATTAATTAGCAGGGCTTTTTCTTCAGATATACGTTCAGAAATTCTTGCTTTATTGGCTGAAAACCCAAAAGGTTTGGGCGTTAGCCAGATTATTGAACAAATTCAAGAATATTCTGAATCAACAATAAGTCGCAATATTACTGAATTTTTAGAAAAAGCTGATTTAGTTGCATCAAGGCGCGATAGACAAAGAAAAATAAAATCCTTAAACCCTGACTATTTGGTTGAATATGCAGGTTTTTTAAGCTCTTTAAGCTCTTTAAGCTCTTTAAGTCAAGAGCCCATATCAAAAGTAGTATTAGCAAAGAGAGAAGGAAGAAGAATAACCCTTGGGGATTCTGAAGGAGAATCTTTTTATCCAATTAATTTTGATGAAATTGCAAAAATAGGTAAGGCATTAGATAATGGAAATCGTCTAAACATTCTTGCAATACTTCAGCAAGGCCATGTTCATGAATCTTCATTAGTATACCAATTGTCTGTTTCCCAACCAACAATCAATAGGCATATAAGAACTTTAGCTCTTTCAGGCCTAATTAAGCATAAAAAGGGACCTGGTAATACACTTTATTTTAACCCTGATGCATTGACAAATTATGAAGCCTTTGTAAGATATCTTGCTTCAAGATAATTTTTCTTAGCTTCAATTAAAGTTGAACCTATAACTATGTTTAAATATGTTTAATATTTTATAAAAGTATGAAAAAAATATTATTAATATTAATGATACTCGCATTATTTATTTCTGGTTGTACTAATAAACCAAGCAATCTAATCAATAATTCAGAATCAAATACAGAAGATTATCAATATGTTGCATCAGCACAAGAACAGCAAGAACAAAATTCTAATTCAAAACCAATGCCTTCTATTAATTTAATTTCAGACAAAAAAATTATTTATGTTGTTTTAAATGCAGAAATTCCATTAACTATTGCATTTGAAGATTACTCGTTTAATGGTTCTGAATCTCCAAAAAAAGTAGCTATTTTTACCGAACTATTTGGTGATTATGATATAAAATATAACGGAATAAATAACAACACAATATTAAACTTTAATGATAATTTTGAGATTATTGATTTTAATGATGATTGGATTAAAGAAGAGCCTTCTTTTGAAAATAGTGGTCCTGAAGATAATTTTGGTGATTATCCTCTTCATGTGAATTTATTGCAGGAATATGATAATTTTGTTTTCATAACAAAAGAAATTCCAGATAAAGATACAATTAACTTAAAATTAACTTTAAATCCAAAATCTAAAGGAAGATTTGGATTGCTTTTCACAGGATATAACATAAATACAGAAAAGCATCAATTAGCAAGTGATGGTTTAAGAATCTGTGTGGGCGATACAATAGAAGAAGCAAAGGAAATTTGCAGTAAAGAATTAGTTTCAAATCATACTACAACCACTATGCCTGTTTCAGTTTAATTTTGTTAATTTAAACTCTTTCTCAATAAATTTAGATATTGATTTAACATCTTTAAACTTCCTGTCAATAACAACATAGCTTCTTTTTCCTTCTGTTTTCACATTTCCCCATTTTTCTTTAAACTTAAGCAAATTCTCCTTGTCATCAGAAAAAGGACCATAATGCTTAACCTTATCAGATAATTTTAAATCTTTAAACTTAAACCATAAATATCCTTTATCCAACACTTCAAAATCACTCTTTTCAATTTCAAATTCATTTTTCTCTAATAAAAACTTAACCTGATTATACACCTTCATTATTTTTCCACCATCTCTTTTCTCATTGTCAAAATGTTTAACAAAAACAACATCAGCATTTACCTCTTTAATATCAAATTTCTTAATCTTAAAATACTCTTCAGATGGATTTCTTAGATAATCTTTGCATAACTTCTTGAATCTTTCATAATTCTCATTAGATACAGCAGAGCTCGCATTTCTTTTCTTGTCTATTGGGTCAATAATAATAAGAAATTATTTAGAACATCTCTGTCACTCTTATAGTATTTCTTAACATCAATTATCTTGTTCTCTCCAAATTTAGCGACATTTTTTAATAAATTGTCAAAACTCTTGTAATAAGCAATAAGCAATTCGCAGGCATATCCGGAAAAACCAGATAAATAAGATTCAGCACCATATAATTTATTAGCTTTAAAAAATAGTTGTAATTTTCTAACATCATTTTTATTCTTAACATTCTTATTGATAAATTTTGCATGTTCCAAAGAATAATCAGTTATATTTTCTGCTTTCCCCTTTATCTCCAAAACAGGAACAATTTCATAAACAAACTTGCCTTCTTTTATCCTAAAATAGTCTCTAGAACCTTTTAATTTTTCATACTTGAATTTTTTTAGTTTTTCCTGCAGCATCTCAGAGATATTCTCTCCTCTATGTTTATGTGGAAACTTAACAAATAAATCAACATCAAAATCATTCTCTAACCATGTGTCTTTTGCAAAAGAACCACCAAGAAAGACATTTAATTTTAATTTCTTTAACTTAGCCATAAAATCCTTTATTTCTTTTGTAGCTTCTTTTTTCTTTTCCCTGAAGGCTTTTTCTAAAAGGCTTCCTTTTGTAGCTTCTTTTTTCTTTTCCCTGAAGG
>JAGVYZ010000005.1 GCA_018303025.1 Candidatus Woesearchaeota archaeon | reverse complement strand
CAAAGTAAATTTAGATTATATTGGACTCCAATCTTCTTTGTCTCATAATCTAGATTTATCAGCAACTCCTAAATCAGAGCCATATAATTTTGTTTATTATGGTGATTTTGAAAGTTTCTCTCTTTTTAACCCAATTAGTCTAAACACAGCATCAGCAATAAATAACATTAATAATTTTATGACTTATACTGATGGTGTTGGAACCCATTCTTTAATCTCTGATTCAACTCATGGAAAAGTTTTATCAATTATTAAATCATCAGGAGTGTCCACTTCTTTAATCATATTTAATAATAAGCTTGCAAAAATTACACTAACACCTGGTAAAAAATATAAAATTAGTCTTGATGCAAAAGCAATTACACCTACTTCTTGTCTGGTTAGTTTTTCTATCCTAACAGATTTTCAAGATCCTCCGGGGAGTGGGAATTGGAATAGTTATGAGCCTATACTTAGCAATTGTGCAATAACTAATCAATGGACTACTTGTGCTAAAGAAGCAGTTTATTCTGGTCCATCAGTTGCTAATTCAGTAGCAGATAGTGCTAGAATTAGAACACCAAATATAGTTTCTTCTACATGTACTTCGTATTATTTAGATAACATTCAATTTTATCAAATAAATTAAAATTAACTTAAAACTTCAAGAATTCTTGCTTTTATATTTGATTTTCCGCCAGTAGGTTCTGATAATATTGAATTGCAGACTAAGCATTCAGTTTTAGTTGCGCATTTTCCAAATATTACTTGCTCATTTTTGCACTTATTGCACCTAACCTTAATAAATCGGCTTGTTGGTTCTTTTTTCATTTTTTGTTTTTCCTTGATAATGCTTTCTTTTTATCGTAGATTTTTCTTTTGCAAAGAAAAAGCTACTCAAATACCAGCTTTTTAGTTCTAAATCCTTTCTTTTGTATTAATGTTTTCTTGCAGACTTCGCAAGTGAATTTTAAATTTGTTTTTTTGGATAATTTAGCGCCTGTTCTCTTGAATTTTGAAATAGCTGGCTTGCTTCCCCATTTACCTTTATTGCCCATTCCTACTCCAAGACCTCTCTTTTTAGCTCTTTGAATAGAACCATGTTTTAAGGCACCTCTTTCTTTATTCTTAACTTCTCCCACCTTATGTTCGCTATACTTTTTGCAGTATTTGCAGTATCTATTGATTTTTTTTGGATATTTCATTTTGTTATAAAATACAACTAAAAAGTCCCTTTAAAAACGTTTTCTTTTGAAGCCTTTTTAGAAAAGCCTTCAGGGAAAATTAAAAACATCAAAAAAATTATACAAATGTTGCATTTTTCTTTTCTAAAAGAATATTAGCAACAATAGGTGGTATCTCAGCTTCATTTCCAGGTTCAAAAGGCCCATACTTTTGCATATTTTCCCCTATAAATTCAGGCACATTTTCCAAAAACTTTAACTTAATCATCTTATTTTCTATTTTTTTGCTATTGTTTAAACCATCATTTATCTTACTTCTAAAACTTGTAACAACATCTCTTATATTATTATAAAGATCATTTTCACATTCACTCAACATCTCACTATAATCCTGATTTGTTTTAGAAGCAGATAAAGCAAGTTGCATTATCTTGAATTCTCTTTTTTCAATAAGCTCATTTAATATCAGTTTGCTGTTTTTAATCTGCATTTTTGTCTTTTCAACTTCCTTAGATGCAAAGACACTATCTTTCTTATCCTGGCTTTCTAAAATAGATTTTTTCTCAATTAAATATTTAGCAACATCACCAAAGAAATTATCAGGCAGTTTTTGCAATTCATTCCTGGTTTTCTCTCTTCGTAATGTATCATATAAAGCCTCATAAGTCATTACGTTTACCATAAATAAATAATTCTTATTGGTCCTATTTAAACTTTTTTCAACTCCATATTATATAATGAAATTCTTTGTAATATTGTATTTCTAAAGTAACAAATTATTATAAATAAATATTTAAGCACTAAAATAATCGATAAATTATGAAATTCAGCATAAAAAACTCAGCTTTGGACATCTTAGGTGTAATAGGCATAATCCTGGGGCTAATAACTCTTTTATTACTAATATACAAAATATTTCAGGGCTTGTAAATGAAAATAAGATTTTATCTTAATTTAATCTCCCTTATAATAACGATTTCTTTAATTACTTATGGTTTTTTAAAAGGTTATGGTTTTATTGAGATATTTATTTATTACTTATACTTTATAGTTGAAATAATAACCCAAATATTAAATTTAGCAGAAAAATAACATGTTCATCATAAAACATTTAACAAAAGATTTCATAGTAGAGGAGGAATTAAAACTAAACTTTGAAGAAGGAAATTATTCTTATTACTTGTTAAAAAAAGAAAACCTAACAACTCAAAAAGCATTAGAAATTATTTCCAAAGAATTTCACATTTCTTTAAAATATATAAATGTAGCAGGATTAAAAGACAAAAATGCAATTACATCCCAGTATATTTCAATTTACAAAGGAAAAGAATCTAATCTTAATTTAAATAATTTATCTTTGGAATTTTTAGGAAAAGGAAAAGAAAGATTAAAATTAGGCTCATTAAAGAATAAATTCAAAATAGTAGTAAGAAATTTAGATAAAAAATATGAAAAAATAAATTTCATTGAAAATTATTACGATGAACAAAGATTTTCAAAGCATAACATTGAAATAGGAAAAGCATTAATAAAAAGAGATTTCAAAAAAGCCTGTTTATTATTAGGTTTAGAAACAGAAAACCCATTAAATGAATTATTCAAAATAAAAAAGCTAAAATTTTACTTGCATTCTTATCAAAGCTTTTTATTTAATGAATATCTCTCAAATATGATAAATGGAGAAAAAATAAACTACTCCTTAGGTTATTTCTCATTTTCACAAAAGCAAATAAAAAATATAAAAATACCTTTATTAAATTTTGATACAGATTTAAACAAATTTCCTTATTACAAAGAAATAATGAAAAAAGAAAATATAAAATTAGATGATTTCATAGTAAAGCAAATTCCCTCTTTAATAGATGAATCAAAAGAAAGAGATTCAATAATAAAAATTAAAGATTTAAAAGTAAAATACGAAAAAGATGAACTTTTCAAAGATAAATTAAAAGCAAATTTATCTTTCTCCCTGCCTTCTGGAAGCTATGCAACAATCTTAATTAAAAAGATGTTTTCTTCTTAGTGCAGGTTCGTGAGTTTTTTGGGTTCATGAAGGGAGAATCCCTTATGGTGCAACCCTTACCCTATGAAGCCATAGGCTGTTTTTAATTGTGAAGTGTAATTATTATAGTATCTAATTATCATTTCACTTCTTCCTTCTTTTAAATTAGCAACATTATTGCATACAATGTCTATTGTTCCTTTCTCTCCTGCTTTCATCTGAAATGGAAATTTGTTTCCATTGTACATTTCTCTTCCACATGTTCCTGCACCATATGCTTTTATTTCATAAATATCCATTGGATAATTTACTTTGCTTTTAATTTCAATAAACAACTGGTTTCCAGTATACTTAATATTTAAGCATTCAATATCAGAAGTAAAACTACATATTAATGTCTTGTCTTTTGTTTCAATTTCTTTAGCACATCCCAGCAAAAGACTAAATACTATTAACAATATTATTAATTTGCTCTTCATTCCACCCTCTTTCTTTGAATTTTTGTTTTATATCTTCAATACTATAACCCTTATTCTTTAAAAGTTTAGCCACATTAACTGCATTGTCAAAAATTTCATTTTTCTTTTTATTTTCTATATCTCCTCTTATTTTCTTAAGTTCGTCTAATATTTCTTTCTTTCTTGCATCATAAGTATTTTTATTTAATAAATTTCTCTCAAGTTCAGCATCTAATGTGCCTAATTTCTTGTTTACATTATCTATTCTTTTGTTTATCTCTTCTTTATTTAACTCATTAGCTCTTTCTTTAACTATCTTTACTTCTTTGTTGCTTTCCAGCTTTTTATACACTAATAATATGGAAATTATCAATAATAATATCATTAACCAGGTTACAATCCAGACCCAGTATTGTAATATCCATCTTATCCCTATAGGTTTTACAATTATAGGGATTCCAAGTTTTCTGAATTCTTCTTTTATGTCACTTATATTTTTCTTTATATCCTCAATATTTTTCCTGGCTTCCTCATAATAACCATTATCTATCAATCCTTTTGTAAACTTTAATTTATCTTTATTTAATCCAATCAATGCTTTTATTCTTTCAACATTTATCCCTTTATTTTCAGCATCATAAGCAGAATATTCAAGATTAGCAATTTCATTGTTTAAACTTTCAATTTCAGAAAGCAAACTCTCTTTTACTGATTTGACTTCCAAGCTTGCATCTAATTGCAGACTATAATCTCTTCCAGATAAGATATAATCAAAATTATAAACACCACTTTCTAAATTTTCAGGAAGATTAAATAATACACTTATTTTTCCAATTTCACCTGGTTTCAAATAAATGCTGTTAGGATTAATACTATACCAGTTCTCATCTAAACTACTTAAAATTAAACTTACATTCTGGTCAGTATTTCCATTATTCTTTATAACAATTTCAGTAAATGTTGATTTTCCAGCATCTGTTTTTACTCTTTTTTCATATTTCAAAACATCAATAGGTATTTCTTTGCCCTTTACTTCAACAACAGGTTTTGCAGTTGTTCCGCCTCCACCTCCGCCACCAGCACCGCCAGATGGTGTAGGAGTTACAACTCCAGAAGTTGTAGTAAATGTTTCATAAGCACCAGCACTCTCTGTACCTGAATAATATCCCATGATAGTTATTTTTACACTTCCTACAAAACTAGTTTCAGGATTAAAACTATAAGATTCTTCAGAATTAGCAGAAACCATAACAGTCTCACTTCCATAATCTAAAACAGAATTATCACTTTCTTTAGTCAAATTCCAGACAACAATCATATCCTGATTATTTCCACCTGTATTTTCTAAGATAGCAGATATTCCTAAAACAGTTACAGAACTATCTGTAATTGTAATATCTCTTACATCAAAAGGACCACCTGTTAATTTCCAGTATTGCCTGTCATAATAATATTTATTATTATAAGTCACATTTGCAATTAATAACCAATTACCTTGTGTTTGTGAAGCAGATGTACTGTAACTATAATTATAAATTCCTGTTCCTGTTTTAGTTGAATAATCAACATTTTCAACAACAGCATTTCCTAATGGATCATACAAGCTTAACTTAACATCATTCGCATCTAAATAATCACCCTTGCTATCTTTAACCAAGATTTCAGCAACATACTTGCTTCCAGCTAAAACTTCTGTATTTGAATTTATTTTTACATTTACACTATCCCCTAATATTGAAAAAGAACTTTGAATAATGCTCGTTTGTCCATTATAATCAGCTTTAATTAAAGCTCTATATGTTCCAGAAGGCAAGCCAGTCAAATTTTTAGTGTAATTGTAATAACCACTTCCAACATTAGTCATATTAGCCCACTCTACATATAATGTATTATTAGGATAATACAAGCTTACATTAACATTGGCATTACTAATAGAACCTCCAGAAGAATCCTCAACTCTAGCATATCCTTTTAAGAAATCATTAGGATAATAACTACCTCCAAAATCACCGCTTAATAATAATCCAGAACCAAAACTAGAAGTTACTAAAACATAAGTACTATTTCCCAAATATTGATTTCCATATTTTTCAGTATAAGTAACATTTAAGCTGTAATTTGCTTCTGTTAAAGGCGTAAATGCATACCAATTAATAGAACTTTCATTTCCTTTAGAAATATTTCCCATGCTTTGATTTCTTGAAGTCTCACTTAAAAGTATAAAACTGGTATTTGTATTCAAATAAGCATAAACACTTCTTAAATCATGTGTAACATTTATTTTTCCAGTAATCATAATCAAAGAAGAAGGTAATGCTTTAGCAGGATTCAAACTTAACAATCCTGTTCCATTTGGCTTGCTTACATTAAACTGTATCCAACCTCTTGTGTCATTTAAATTATTATAAGCATCTTCAGCATATACTTTGTAATAATAAGTTCCATTATTTCCTGCTTCAAAACTACCATTGTAATATGTTCCATCACTTAAAGTCATTGTATAATTTGTATAGACATTTGAATTATTTACAGAAGCATAAATTGTTCCAGGATTATCTTCTGTAATCAAAGCCCTTATTACTCCATAAGTTCCAGAAGTTAAATTTCCACTTATGCTCTCATTTTCAATTAATGGATTTGTATTATCAGTTACAGTTGTTACATTAAATTTATTATCAGAACTATCATAACTTTCAATTCTTGTGTCATTAACATAAATATTAAGATAAACATTTCTCAATCCTAATCCTGTTGTATTCCAGGAATAAGTGCAGTTATTGTATGTAGAAGTTGTTCCATCGCTGTCATTACAGTAAGAAACAGCATTTAAATAATCAGTTACATTATTTGTCTTTCCTCCAATAGAACTTGAATAATAAATTTTAAACCTTAGTGTATTATTATCAGCATCACTCAAATTAAATCTTATTGCATAATTCCCATCTGCCTGATTTATCTGCTCTCCACCATTAGGCAATTCTACAGAAACATTTGGATAATGGTTTGCTAAGAAAGTACTATTAATTATAATGCTGCTACAATTAAACTCATCACACATTCCAGCATGATAAGTTACATTATATGGATTTAATTCACTTACATTATAACTGCAAGAAACAGGATTTACCTGGCTTCTTGAAGTATTACAAAATGTAGTATCAATGCATCCTGTTAAATTAATTGAAGAAGAATTACAAACAAACATTTGTGAAGGATTGCTTTCAGTATCAACCCATGAACCAGTGAAGGTAATTAAGTCATTAACCTCAGAAGTATTTTTATTAGTATAAACTGAATTTAAGTTTGGACCAACATTTGAACTATAAATTATTTCTAATATTGGTTTATTGCTTGCAGCATCATTCGAAGATAAGTAAACATACTTTCCAGTCTGTCCATAATGACTAGATGATGCTCTTAATAATATCCCATAATTGTCATAAGTTCCATTTACAAGTTCTTGGATTAGTCGTGTTATTGTAAAATTATAATATCTTGAATCTAAAGAAATAAGCTGGCTTGTTATTACATTGCTGTTATAAGTTCCTCCTCTTGAACTCCAGTTAGTGTTTTGATTATTAGGATAATTCCAGGTAGCAGTACTCTCATTCCAGTCTTCTGTTATTCTATATATAGTAACATTTGTAGCAGTTACAACAATATTGCTGTACAAACTTAAATTAGCACTTAAGATTGTTGAACCAGAGGGTATACTGCTTAAATTTAATTTTAATATAGCTGTATTATTTGTTCCTGCAACTTCAGTGCCAATAATCAAATTACCAGAATTTCCATAATTTGTAGTTGGTGCACCATCACTTAAATATACATCATCATTAACAGCAGGTAGAAATATAACAAATCCAGTAAATGTTAAAAATTTCATGATTACAAGTAACAAAATCAAACTCCCTACAATCCATAAGTCTCTTTTTAGTTTTAGCTTCATTTTTTTGTTTTTTCCGTGAACGCTTTTCTAAAGGGTTCTGCTGAAGCTTTTTCTAAAAAAGCTTCTTTTAATGCATTAACTTTAAAGTTTATTTTATTCATTTTTGTTAATCTATTAAATAAACCTCTTTTTCATGATATTTTACATTCCATTTATTCAGTATTTCCTTAATTTCCTTCAAGTTTTCATCAGGAACAATAAAACAACCAGGTGCAAGAAATTCGCCTTTTAGTTCTTTAATAATACCCTTAGAATTTCTTCCTTTTAACAAATAAACAAACAAAACTCTTTTAGAAGGCTCTAGCTTTTTGAGTTCATAAGTAATAATATGCTTCTTTTTCAGCTTCAAATTAAGTTCTTTCAAGTTAACATATTAACAAAATAGAAGTATTTAAACATTTCTGTTAATACGTTATTTTCTTTCCTGAAGGTTTCTTTCTAAGAAAGCTTCATTTAAACATTTCTGTTAATACGTTATTTTCTTTCCTGAAGACTAAATGTTTTCTTTTGAAGATTTCATTCTGCTTTTTCTTTCCTGAA
>JAGVYZ010000004.1 GCA_018303025.1 Candidatus Woesearchaeota archaeon | reverse complement strand
AAAATATGTTTTTTGCCCTTTTCTATCAAAAAATTGATCCTGAGATCTTTAGACAGACGTTGTTGAGAAACTCTGTTGACAGGTGGGGTTTTTCTACTGTGTCAAAGTTTGATAAATTCGAGTTTGGCAAGGTAAGCAACATCAACGAGCGCTGCTTTTGGCATGCCGCCCTTGGTGAGAATAATATAATCATCACCCTGCACTTTATCAACAAGATCACCGATTGAAATAGGAGCATTTATTATATTTTGATCTATTTCATTTATTAAATCTTCAATTTCATAAATTTCTTCGATATAATATTGAGGCATATACTCTATTTTAGGCTTGATTTTTATTGGCTTCATTCCTAGTGTACAAAATATTCCAAAATTATTAGCACCATAAATATCATCTTCATGATCATCACCTACAAAAATACATTCTTCTTTGTTAACATTTAATTTTTTTATTGTAATATTAAATATCTCTTTTGAAGGTTTTCTCACACCATAATCACACGATAAGATTATAACATCAAAAAGATTTCTTATTCCATCTTGATTTAAATGAAATAGTGTTAATCTTGTCCAAGCGTTACTAATAATTCCTAGTTTGTAACCTTTATTTTTTAACTTAATTAATGTTTCCTTAAGATTTTCTTTGAATTTATGTTTATGGTCATATTTCTCATTTATTTCGATTACTTTTTTAATATCTTCTTCTTCTATGTTTATATCATAAAAGATATATTTTTTAAAAGATTCTTCAGGTGTTAACTCTTTTCTATTCTTTACTGCCCATTCATTATATTTTAAAAAACCAGATTTTCTTCTTTCTAAAAGTTCATCAAAAGTTATATTATAATTTTTACTTTTGAGATAATTATAAGACTTTAAAGTTGCATTTTTGAGTGTTTTCTCAGTAACTTCGCAATTTGTCAATGTATTCCAATAATCAAAAATTATTGCCTTTATCATTATTTTATAAAACTTATTTAGTTTATAAACTTTTTTTTAATAATCAAATTAATCATTTACTGGTTAAAAGTTTCCAATCTTCTTGACTAACATCAGCTTTTCTTACAATTGCAATATCATCATATACCTTACCATTTCCTATTAAACTTTCAAGACATAGTCTTTTTTGCACATTTCCTGATTTTAATATTCCTCTTAATCCGCTGTGACTATAAACAAAACGAAAATTAGCACCAAAACTAACATCATTTATGAAAAGATCATGTTCATAATTGCTTAACCAACAGACCATTGCCACAATTTCATCATCTTCAACACTATCGGCTATTTTTTCAGGATTAGGCGTATAAACATTTATTTTATCAATTTCTTTCTCTCTTAAATGTGCCATAATCTGTTTTAAAATATCTCCAGAACCAAATCCAGCATGAATCCAAGGTATTCTTTCAGTAGTTATATCCCCGTCCACTTTAGTTCTAATTTTAAAAGATCTATATTCCGAATCATTTCCCTCTAATTCAAGCTCTCTTGAATCAACAAAGGTAACTTCTCCATCTCTCTCTAATCTCAATACTCTTTCTCTTTGAAAAGAATTAAGGCAAACATAACCGGTATCGATAAGTTCTTTGCAGAATCTTTGAATGTTTAATCCAAATATAGCATTAAAAGATATATTACCACCTATTCCTAGTAATATATTACCTCGCCTTTTTGTTGCAAAAGAAATATTTGAAGTATAGAAACTTTGTTTAGACAAATTTTCATCAGACATTCTATCTGCAGAAATTTGAGCACCAGTACTTATTGTTTTAGGTATAAATAATTCGTAAGTATCTGCTAATTTTCCAATTTTTATTTCATATTGAGTCATTTTCGCTTAAATTATTAAAGAACTAAAACTTTTTAAAATGAAGCTTTTAAGGTTCATTTTCGTTAAAAGTTCAATTTTCTGTATTTTGTTACTTCTTTTTAATTTCAGAGAAGTTTTTTACTTTTCCATGAGCAGTAGACCCTTGAATTAAAATAACCTCATGTTTTGAAAACTTTCTTTTCATATAATCAAATAACTGTGTTTTTGACTTAAATGACTTTATCATAATCTTTGTAATAATTTCCTTATTTTATTCTTTTCTATTAACAATAATCTTTTCCTTTCTTCAGGATTTAAGATTTTTTCAGTATCTTTAAACATCTCTAAAGATACAGTTGCATTTAACTCTTTAATTTTGAATAAAATTTCTTTCAATTTGCTTTCATCTGTAAAGAATAAATGATCTTTTTTATCAATATTATAATGTAAATGAATGTGCTTTATTTTATCTTTTAATTTTAAAAAATTCTCTAATTCATTAGTTTTACCTGCATGCCCAATGTCCAGACATAAATTTAATTTAGTTTTTTCTAATAATTGTTTAATAGCCTCAGATTTTCCATAAGTCTCACTCATATTTTCTATCAATATAGTCTTATTTTTTAATGAATTAAGAAAAGAAATATTTTCTTCAGAAGAAAGGTAATTTTTTGGATGAATTACCATGTATTTTGCTTTGAATTTTTTAAAGATTTTAATGGAATTTTCAATTTCTTTATAATCTTTTTCAGGTTCCAAATTCCAGTTAAAATGCCCAATAACTAAAAAATCTTCAAGCAATTTAGAAGCCTTTTCAATCTCTTCATTATTTACCTTAATTCCATAATCAAAAGTTATTTCTATAAAATCAAAGTTTTCTTTTGCAAATTTGATTTCTTCTAATAAATTTAAATGAAAATCCAAAAAATAGCCTATTTTCATAACAATTTTAAATAAAATGACTATATATTTTTATCTATAGAAACCTATTTTAACTTAATTCTTTTAATTTAAACATGAAAAACATAGAAGTTGAAGTAAGAGGTCCACTAAATGAATCTGAATTAAAAGAAGCTAAAGCTTTTTTTGATAAAAATGCAAAATTCATAAAAGAAAAAGACAGATTAACCTTATTATACTTCAGAGGAGATAAAATTCCTAAAGATGTAAGTGAGTATCATGGCGAAAAAGTTGATTTAAGATTAAGAGTAACAAACAAAAAAGCAGAAATGATTATAAAATATGGAAGTTGGAGCGGTTCTGATTCAAGAAAAGAAATATCTTTACAAATAGACTTAAATAAGTTTGAAGAAGCAATTGAATTTCTTAAAAATTTAGGTTGGCATGTTTGTGTTGCTTATTCAACAAAAACCCATGTCTATGAATACAAGGAAATTGAATTTGCATTAGTGGATATCTTAAATTTAAAAGACAATTACTTTGAAGCAGAAATAATGGCTCATGAAAATGAAGATATAAACAAAATAAAACAGGATTTAATCAAACTTTGTAAAGAAATAGGATTAAGGGAATATAAAGGAAATGAGTTTGAAAAACAATGCAATGACATTAATTATATATGCCCATTAGATTTCAACAAAGATTCATTCTCAGACTTAAAAAAGAAATTTAAGGAGTTTTTATGAGATTAATTCTAACCAGACACGGTGAAACAATAGAAAACAAGAATGGAATGCTTCCAGGACATTTACCAGGTATCTTATCTGAAGAAGGTAAAAATCAAGCTAAAAAACTTGCATTAAGACTAAAAAATGAAAAGATTGATGAAATTTATTCTTCTGATTTGCAAAGAGCAAAAGATACTACAAATGAAATATTAAAATTTCATAAGAATATCCTTGTTCATTATACAAAAGAGTTAAGAGAAAGAAATGTAGGCAGCTATACTGGAAAATACAAAAAAGATATTGATATGGATAATTTTCCTAAAGATGCTGAAACCTTAGAAGAAATGAAAAATAGAGCTAAGAAATTTCTAGATTCAGTCTATGATAACAACAAAACTATTCTTTTTGTCTGTCATAGTCATCTTATGAGAGCTTTCATAAGTGTATTATTTTCTTCTAATATTGAAGAAGTTGAAAAGCCAAAGAACACAGCAGTAACAATAATTGAATTAAAAGAAGACAAGAACCATAAAATTATCTTGTTAAACTGCATTAAACATTTAAATTAAAAAAGAAAAATAAATTCAATATGTTTTTTTATCTTTTTCAAAAACTTCATTGTAAACTATTTTTATGAATAACAAAAGATCCTCATAAATTTTCTTACCATATTCTTCTTTTATCATTTCCTGATATTCTTTGTTATATTTTGCCATATTTTTCTGATTTTTTGAATCTTCTGAGATATTATTCTTAACCTTGCTTAAGATATATCTGCCTTCATTATAGGCCAATTTAGCCATTAAAGTTATTTTCTCATCACTAAAAGATTCCAATTCTTTTCTGTTTCTAGCAGCTTTTTGAAGTTTTTTTATTGCTTCTGGTGCAGTTTCATCAATATTAAATTTTCTTACTTTTAATGCTAAAATATCATTTTCTTTTAAGGATAGTTCTTTTATTGTGCTTGCCGGTATTCTTACACTTAATGAATTTCCTATTTTAACTAAATTTGCACTCATATTTCTCCATTCTTCCATTTTTGCCTCCTTAATCATGTATAAACAAAGTATATACATATTTATAAAGCTTTTGATTTTTAAAAAGTGTTAAAAACTAGCTCTAAATTAACATAATATGAAACTAATCGTAACTCGTCATGGTGAAACAGAAGAAAACAAATTAGGAATCTTGCAAGGTCATATGCCTGGAACATTAAGTAAAGAAGGAGTCCAGCAAGCCAAGAAACTTGCCTTACGATTAAAAGATGAAAAAATAGATTTAATTTACTCAAGTGATTTAAAGAGAGCAAAAGATACAACCAAAGAAATAATAAAGTTTCATAAAAATACGCCTGTTTTCTATATTAAAGAATTAAGAGAAGGAGATAATGGAAGTTATGAAGGAAAAAAGAGAACAGAAGTTGACCTTAATCATTTTCCAGAAGATGCAGAATCTTTAGAAAACATGATGAAAAGAATAGGTGGCTTTTTAGATAAATTATATCAGGAAAATAAAGATAAAACAATCTTATTTATTTGTCATGGTGGAATTAAAAGATCATTAATAGCCCATATCTTAAACAAACCAGTTTCTTATATTAAAGAAGTGCCAAAGCCTGAAAACACAGCAGTAAGCATTTTTGAAATAAGAGAAGACAAAAATCACAAGATGCACTTGTTAAATTGTATTAAACATTTAGAATGAAATTAATAAATCTTCAGTAGTATAAATCTTAATTCTATTTTGTACCAAGAAATCTTTATCTTCACTCCATATTTCATCTGCTTTTTCTGCTATTGCTAAAGCAAGAAAAGGAGCATCTTTTATGTCTCTTATTTTAATTAACTCTTCAGCTTCTGCAATAAAATCAATATAATCTAATTTAGAAATAATTTTTATATTATTAAAAATCAAATCTAATAAAACAGCAAATTCTTCCTCATCTAACTCTGATTTTTTGCATATCTCATCTTTATATTTCCTTATCTCTTCTAAAGAATAATCAGGAGCAATAAACTGATAATCAATATTTTTAATTATTTTTCTTGAAGCACTATTAGTAATTAATGCAGCAATTATTCTATTGGTATCAATAACTAATTTCATATTGTTAAGCCATGTCTTTTTGCTATGTTTCTTTTGATTTTATCGCCTATTTCTTTTGCATCTTTTTCAGTAAGTTTGCTCTTAGAAGCTATTCTATCCATTGTTTCCAAATCATTTATTCTTTGCTCAATTGCTCTTCTTGCTACTTCACTCCACTTTATATCACTAAACTGTTTCATTTTTTCATGCAATCCATCAGGTATTGCTAATGTCATGTTTACCATTTTGCCTCCGTACTTATATTACTTATTTAAGTATAATAAGTATTTAAGCTTTTTCTCAGCACTTATTTTTTAAAAATTTAATGCAATCATTTCTTACCAAGTAAGAAAGATAAGTCTTTTTTTCATAATTTTCTTACCAAGTAATAAAAAACCTTATAAATAACAAAGTTTTCTTATTAGGTATGAATAAAGAGCAAATACTTGAAAAAACAGCAAAGGAATATTTTAATTCAGGAAATGATGAATTTAACAAAGAAAGGTATAATTCTTCATTAGTCTTATACTTTAAAGCATTAGTTGCTTTAATTGATTTATATATCCTGAAAAATACAGGAAATACTCCTTCCTCCCATACAGATCGGTTTAAAATAACCAAAGATAAATTTAAGGAATTATATTTTATTTTAGACAAAGATTTTCCTTTTTATCAGGATAGTTATGTTCAGGTTATGAGCAAAGACTTAACAGAGGTAATAAAAAATGATGCAGAATTTATGGCTAAAAAAAACAAAATTGAATTACAGTAAAGATGTTTTTGATATAGTTCAGTTTGGTTCATCAATAATGGTAGATAGTTCTCCAAATGATATAGACATAGCTGTAATATTCTTCAATATACCTATCAAAGAGCAGTTAATACAATCTCAATTAATCAAAGAACAGCTTCAAAAAAATTCAGAACTTCTAATTCACATAAAATCATATGACTTATATTTTTTCTTTGATGAATCTAATTTTGCAAAAGAAAATATCATATTTTATGGAAAAAGTGTTATTGCAAACGATTATTTTGCAAAGAAATTAGGTTTTAATCCAAGAATCCAGATATCTTATTCATTAAAAAATCTCAAGAAAAAAGACAAGATAAGATTTCACTATCTTCTTAAAGGAAAAAAAGGAAACTATGGTTTGTTAAAAAAGCATGGAGGCAGTTTAATCAATCCGGGTCTGATTGAAATTTATCCAGAATATGAATCTGTTTTTATAGAGCCTATAAAAAAACTAGCAACTAATTTTAAAGTAAAAAGAATATTGTTTTAATTTTTTTCATGTTAATTTCATAACAAAAACATTTAATTACTTATAATCTATTCAATTTCTATGATTCCAAGCAAATTAAAGAAAGGCGATGAAATAAGAATAATAGCTCCTTCTAGAACAATGAAGCTTATTTCAGAAGAAGGAAAGAAATTAGCAGAAGAAAAACTAAAGAGTTTAGGTTTTAAAGTAACTTATGGAAAAAACATATATGAATGTGATGAGTTTGATTCTTCATCAATAAAATCAAGAGTAGAAGATTTGCATGAAGCTTTTAGAGATAAAAATGTAAAAGCAATCTTAACAGTAATAGGTGGATTTAATTCCAATCAAATATTAAGATATTTAGATTATAACTTAATAAAGAAAAATCCAAAAATAATATGTGGTTATTCAGATATAACTGCATTAAATAATGCAATCTACAAAAAAACAGGGTTAGTAACTTATTCTGGCCCACATTTTTCAAGTTTTGGAATGAAAAAAGGTTTTGATTATTCTTTAGATTACTTCAAAAAATGCTTAATAGAAGAAAAAGAATTTGAAATAAAAGCTTCCAAAGAATGGAGTGATGATAAATGGTATTTAGATCAGGAAAAAAGAGAATTTATGAAAAATAATGGTTTTTTAGTAATTAATGAAGGAAAAGCAGAGGGAGAAATAATAGGAGCTAATCTTTGTACATTTAACCTATTGCAGGGCACAGAATACATGCCTAATTTCAAAAATAATATTTTATTCATAGAAGATGACTATGAATCAAAACCTCATCATTTTGATAGGGATTTGCAGTCATTAATTCATTTGCCTGATTTTAATCAAATAAAAGGAATAGTAATAGGAAGATTTCAAAAAGCATCAGAAATGACAAATGAAAAATTAATAAAAATAATCAAAACAAAAAAAGAATTAAACAATATTCCAGTAATAGCTAATCTTGATTTTGGTCATACTACTCCTATATTTACATTTCCAATAGGTGGAAAAGTAAGTATTTCTAGTAATGAAATCAAAGTTTTAGAGCATTAAACAAGATTTAAAATTTCAGATTTTACCTTTTCTATAATTTTAAGATTTACTTTTGCTATTTTCTTCTTAATCAAAGATTTTTCAAGAGTAAATATTTTGTCTGCCTTTATTCTGCTTTTTACAGGCAGACTTCCTTCTGTTAAATCTTCATTATCAATTAATATAGAATAAGATGCATTTTTTAAATTAGAAGTAATCCCGCATATTATAACATCCTCTGTTTCGTTATTATAAGCATCTTTGGATATTATTAATACTGGTCTTTGTTTTACAATGCTTAAATCACTAAAAGGAAATGGAACTAAAACTATTTCTCCTTGTTTATAACTTGTCCCAGATGTCATCATACTTATTATCCCATAATCTTTTTGCAACTTTCTCAGAATTCTTTAATAAGTCTTTAAAATCTTCTTTTATTTCTTTAGACACTTTTTCAACTTTTTGCATCATTATTTTTCCATCTTCCTGCATCAATATTAATTTATCTCCTTGTTCT
>JAGVYZ010000003.1 GCA_018303025.1 Candidatus Woesearchaeota archaeon | reverse complement strand
ATCTTAATAATCTTGCACAGGGTTAAAGTAATCTAATTTTTTCAATAATTTTATAAGTTTTTCTTTATAATTAAAATTATGGTAATCGCAATAACTCCAGAATATGTTAACAGACGCATGCAAGAAATATATCAAGACAGATTAGACAATTGTCCTCCTTCAAATGTTCAAGATGTTCATTTAACACTTACTAGAATTATGACTTTTTTTGGTAATGATCAATGGTGGGAAAGTAATAATCCCGAAATGATGGCTGAAACTCAATTTTCATGTCCTTTTCCTTTAATTCCAGCAGAGGTATATGCTCTAGGTATGTCTGCAATTTTAGGCAGAGAAATAACACAGGCAGATGTTGCTTATCTTCCAAATGAAAAAGGAATATTTTTTGGTTATGCTTCTATTGGAGTTGCACATGAAGCAGAACCAGCTATCACTTTAAGAAAAATAAGAAGAACTTCAACAAGCATTGATGATAAAACAATTAAAGAGTTAGAAGCAAAACAAGAATTTTGGAGAAGAATAAATACGCGGGAGACAAATATACCTGTAATTTTACTCAGTGATTTTAAAGATTATCCAAGATTAAATGTTAAACCTTAACCAAACTATACTCTTTCTTTCCCAACCCAAAATAAACAGCAAAATCAAGCTGTTTTAGTTTGTTTATAGAATTAATTTTACTAAACTTTTCTCCAGCCAAATCCAAGCTAGCTTTGTCAATAGCAACAATATCCTTAGAATATAAAATTCCAATGTTTTCCATAAATGGTTTCTGTTTAGTATTCATGCAATCACACTCAGAAGTAATGTTTTCTAAAACATTAATATAAATTACATTATCAATTATTCTAGAAACAGCTTTGCAATAATAAGCCATTTTTTCCTGTAATTCAGCACTAGTAGAACCTTCCCAAGGAATATGAACAGCTCTCTCAGGGCAAACAGCAATGCACATAGCGCATCCAACACATTTCTCAGGATCAATCTTGGCTTTTTTATTCATAACTTCAACAGCTTTCACATCGCAATTATTATAGCAAATTCCGCATCCTTTGCATTTAGAATTTATAATTGAAGGTTTAATATTAGAATGCATATGTAGTTTACCTGCTCTATTGCCTAAACCCATTCCTATATTTTTTATAGCACCTCCATAACCAGCCATCATATGCCCTTTAAAATGAGAAATAACAATCATTGAATCATATTTTTCTAATCCTTTGCCTATTTTAGCTTTGAAACCATCTACATTAACTTCAATAAATTCGTTTCCTTTTTCACCATCTAAAATATCAATAGGAGCAAAATCAAATCCATGTTCTTTAGCAACTTCAATATGACTAATAGATTCAGTTCTTCTTCCCTTATACATAACATTGCATTCAACTAAAGTAGCTTTTTTATTAAGAGAAATAACTTTAGAATAAACTTTTTTAACAATAGCAGGATTAACATAAGTATCACATTTATCCTCTCCAAAATGAACTTTAATAGCTACATTTTTTCCTAAGTGAGAAAAATCAATCTTATCAATTATTTTCTCAATTTGTTTTGAAAAGTAAACTTCTGCCATAAGAATGAAATTAAATAGTAATTAATAAGTTTTACTCTAAAGATTTGTCTAAAGATTGAGTCCTATGCCTAAAAATATTTTTTAATTGCTCTTTAATTTTCTTTCTTTTTTCTTTTGTTGAAAAATATTCAATTCCTGTATAAGCTGTAATTGAACCAGTAAAATAACAAGCAATATCAATTGGATCTGTACCCTGTCCAGGAATAAAACCCTCTATAATTTCCCAACTTGTAAGAAGAATAGGGGGAACAACCAATGGAATAAATCTATTTCTTTTATTTTTAATATGATTATATAAAATACCAGTAAATACACCACTTAATCCAATATCTGCCAAATGTCCTTGAATAAAATTATACTCTGTTAAATTGTATTTTTCTGTAATTTTTAAAAAATCTGTAATTATCATAGCGGATAGATAAACTAAATCTTGATACAAAATAAATCTTGTTTTATCCTTATCCATTTAAATTTTAGAACAAAAAAACTTATAAAACTATTTTAAATTTAAATAATTATTTCTTGCATAAATTGTAAATATGTTTGAAGAATGTTTTGGCATTTGATATAGACTATAATCTAAAGCCATTTTTTATCCCTTCTTTTAAAATATTGTAAAATATTAATGAATTATAAACAGCTAAATGCTTTTTGGCTATTTCTTTTCCTAAATTAGCATAATCAGCTTTCAGCATTTCTAAAAATTCATTTTTCACAATTACATGTCCGTCTATTTTCAAAATAGACTTTAATTTTGCAGAATTTAAGCAAGCTTCAATTAATTTTCTTTTGTCTTCACTTTCAATAAAAACAGCAACATCCAAATCAGAGTCTTTCTTGTTTTCATTAACAGAGTAAGAGCCAAATATAACTAGTGAATAAAAAGAAGTTTTTTTATTTATCTCTTCCCCTACAATCTTAATTGATTTTTTGACTAATTTTCCTATTTCTTCATTTGCAATAATTTCAAAATAAGTATAAGCTTTATTATTTTCATGATTTATTGAATAAAGCTTGGAATTTCCAATCTTTCTTTCCTTTATAATTTCCTCATCTAAAAAAACTTTAACTGCATTTTGAACAACAGAATTAGATTTCTCCTTGGAAATTTCTTTTATTTCCTTGAAAGTGTATTCTTTAAATAAATTTTTGTTAAAAGATTTCAATATTTCTAGCTGTTTCTTGGTTATCATATTATACCTATTTTAAGGTATAATCATACCTATTTTAAGGTATTTAAAGTTTTCTAAAGCTAAACACCCCAATTCTTATTTTTTCTTCTTTTTATTTCAGCAATTTCTTTTAGAATTTGAATGTGTTCATGGCTCAATAATTGTTTGACATCTTTGAATCTCCTGAATTCATTTTCAGTTATTTCAGAATAAAGAACTTCATCTTCATTAATCTGTCTTCCAACAGTAACTTTTGTAAAAGCAGTAGCAACCTGTTTTCCTTTTTCAGCTTCACATTCACCTTTTCCATTAATCTGTATGCTTTTAATATCAGAAATATATTCTCCAGAATCATTCATAACCTTAGAATCTATCCATAATTTTCCTAATAACACTTCAGTCCCAACAACAGCAGGATTGCTCTGTCTAAATATAAATCCCCTCATAATCTTAATCTTAAACAACATGGGCAGTTTATTCAAAGCCTTTCCATTAATCTCATTTTCTTTTTTATGTTTCCATTCTTCATAAATATCAATTAACTTATAGATTACATCAGCAGTAATTATTTTTACTTCTTCTGATTTTACATCTTTCAAATTAAATCCAATAATAACAGAACTTAATTCATCGCTTTTAGCTTCTAAAATATCTTTTTTATTAATCTCTCCAATTCCTATTTTTCTTATTAACACACCCTTACTTTTTAATAAATGAACTAATGCTTCCAAGCTTCCTAAAGAATCAGCTTTTGCAACAATTCCTTTTTCATCTAATTCAATTTTGGAATAATCAATCTCTTTTTTAATTTCTAATTTTACTTTTTCAACATCTCCTTTTACAACTCTTATGGGCATTCCAGGAGAGCTTTTTTCAATATCAGGTGAAAATAGTCTGACACAATTTGCAGCGCAAACTTCTTTTATAGATTTTCCTTCAACAAACAAACCTCTAATTTTAGTAGAAAAAACACCATCTAATGAACCAACAACAATCTCATCATTATTTTTCAAACTACCTTCATATAATATAACTTCAGCAATTTTTCCTAAACTTTTATCCTCTGAAATTTCAAGAATAACAGCCCTTCCTTCATCCTTTTTACATAAACTACCTTCTAAATATTTTTGTGCTAATCCAGTTATAACCATTAATAACTCAGAAATACCATATTGCTTTTTAGCACTTAAAGGAATAATAGCAACTTTTTTAGTAAAGTCATCTATCCTGTCATATCTGTCAGCATTTATTCCATGATTAAAAAGTTTTTCAACAAGTTTATACAATTTTTCTTCTAAATCATATTTTGCAGTATCATTTTGCCCTTCAATTTTCTCAATTAAATTTCCATTTAACTCTCTCCATCCATGAATTAAATCAATTTTATTCAGAGCAATAACAAAAGGGGTTTTATATGATTTTAAAATCTCAATTGATTCCAAAGTCTGCTGCATTATTCCTTCATGGACATCAATAACCAAAACAGCAATATCAGCAATATTTCCGCCTCTTTTTCTAAGAGAAGTAAAAGAAGCATGCCCAGGACTGTCAATAAATAATATGCCAGGTATATTTAACTGAATCTTTAATTTTTTCAATAATTCACCAGCAACCTGATTAATTCTTTTATTATCAACTAAATATGCTTTTATTGTCTGAGTAATTCCACCAGCCTCTTTAGAAGTAATAGAGCTACCTCTAATCTTTTCTATTATGGAGCTTTTTCCATGATCAACATGCCCCAAAAATACACATATTGGCTGTCTCAAATTTACCATATAATTTTTAGAAGATTTTCTCTTATAAATCTATTCTTTATAAACCTTAGAAAGCATAAATTATTTTCTTTTATCAAAAACATTCTGCTTTCTTTTTATCGTAGATTTTTCTTTCGCCATGAAAACTTTTAGTTTTCAGGGTCCCAATGTATTCAGCTTTGCTGAATGTTAGAAGAGATTTGCTCTTCTTTAACTTTGTCTTTTAGGACAAAGAAAAAGCTACTTTAGGTCAATAACCAACCTTGTTATATCCCTGACACCCCTCTCCATTCCTTTTAAATTTTCAACAATTTGCACAGTATATTTGTTGGTAGTTTTTTCCAGTAATTCCCTGCACGCATCAATAATCTTGTATTTTTCACTGGCAGCCTTATGTGCAAATTCTTTGTCTCTTTTATAAAATCCTTTCATAACTTCTAAATAAGATGCTTCAATATATTCAAATATTTTCCTTACATTATTTCTTTCTTCTTTGCTAAGCTTGGCAGTATTGCTATGTTTAGCTATTCTTTTTGCCTCATCAGCAATTAATTCCAGATTAAAATTTAAAAAAAACAAATCTAAAATATTAATCTCTTCTTTTTCAAATTCTTTTTCTATTTTGCTAATCATTGCAGGATGTCTTAATAATTTAAATATTAATATTCTTGTTTTGTTTACATTAAAATCTCTTCTATATATTTCTTCATAAGACATATTTCCTGAAATGCATTCTTTGCTGTCAATAAGTATGGATCTTACAGTTGTATCAAGTCTTCTCATAGAGTCTTTTATGGAAATATCTTTAAGTTCTAAAAAATTTTTTATGATTATTGTACTGGAAGTTTGTTCAATAATATCCAATCCAATCAAATTATGCACTATTTCTTCTATCTGGTTTACTTCTTTTATTCCCCCAATAACTTCTATGGTCGAATAATCATTAATATATGCAGAAATTATCTCTCTTTCAATTCTTTCATCATCCTTTCCTTTTGTATTAATTACAATTTTGGCATTTTTTTCTTCTTCATTATTATTGACCTTTAATGTTAATTCATCTTTTTTATCATTTTCACAATAAATAGTGTCACCCTTCTCAAGCTTATTTTTTTTAACCCATTCATTAGGTAAAGAAATTACATACGAAGATTTCCCGAATTTTATTATTTTTCTATGTTCCATCTTTTACCATCGATAATCTCCTTATTTTGCTTCTTTTAAAGATACCTGCTATATACCTTATATGCTTTATATAAAATATATAGATTAAGCATATATATTTAAATCTTTTTATTAGTATACCATGAAAAAAAGAAAACTAAATTGGGAAAAGGAATTTGAGGAAGACATCTACGAAGAGAATTTTCGAGAGCAAATGGTAGAAGACGATTCTATCACTGACGCAGAAGAGGGATTTATGTTAGGTTATGAAGAAGAAGAGGAATAATCCTCAACTAACTGACCGACCAAAATGCATCAGAAAAATTTGCTGAAGCTAATAATATCAAAATTTACATATTGCGGGGGTTATATGTAAATTAAAATAAATGCTTCGCTTCAAGACAAGGGCCTCTTTCCTTAACTTTTGTGGATATTTATATTCATAAGAGTGAGTAATTTTTTTAATTTTTTTATAGAGAATAATGAAAATATCTAACCAATCAAAAAATTCCTGCAAAAAAGGAATTGTAAAAGAGGAAAATCTGACTTAGTTGATAATTCAGTTAAATCTGAAAAAGCCAAGTTAGAATTTAATTATTGAGGAGAATAAAATGATAAAACAAATACAACAGAATGAACCAGAAATTTTTTATAACTTGCCTAAAAGAAATATTGAGGGAGGAATTTTTTTCTTATTAAATCAAGAATATATTACTGATCCTACTGCATCGCCCCTTTATTTCCAGTAGAACTCAATTAAGAGGACCAATATTTCCAGTTAATACATAATTTTTCCCGCTTCTTTTCTCAGGTTGGACATAAAAATGATGTAAATAAAATCTTTCTCTTAAATCATTTAAATTATCTTTATCAACTACTCCAACAACAACAGCTGTATTTTTCAAAACATAATCTAATGCACTTAATGCTAAGCACCATGCAAGTTCATCTCTCCAGTAATTAAAACTAGGATTAATCATGACAACAGCGTCATACATTTTCCAGTTTTTTCTTTCTCCTACATATTTTGCCCTGCATTTTTCAATATCTCTAAAATTAATTCTCTCTCCAGAAGGCAAGGAAATTTTATCAAAATTTTCACCTAGAAATATAACTGAACCATTAACACCTAGTTTACCAAGTACTTTTCTTAAATCTCTCATAATAACAATAATAAGAAAAATCTTATAAAATCTCTTTTTTTAAGCAGGTTCGTGAAGGGTGCCAAACCCTTACTTATAAAAATACCTTTTTTAATTTCTCTAAAAAGCTTTCATTAACCTTTTCTTCTTCTTTCATTAATGTTTCAAAAGTTTCTTTCTCTTTTTTGCTTAGTTTTTTAGGAATTTCAACATTAACTTTGACTAATAAATCTCCTTTTATTTCATTATGAACATTACTAACACCCTTATCTTTTACTCTAAAGACAGTTCCTGATTGTGTTCCGGATGGAATCTTAATCTTAACTTCATTCTCCATTGTTGGAATTTTAATTTCAGAACCTAAAACAGCTTGACTAATAGAAATAGGCATTTCTAAAATTAAATCAATTAAATCATCTCCTTCTCTTTTAAAGAACTTATGAGTTTTAACATGCAAGAATAAATACAAGTCACCAGGATTTCCATTTTTAATTTCCTCACCTTCATGAGAAACTTTTATCCTGTTTCCATTATCAACACCAGCAGGAATCTTAACCTTAATTTCTTTAATCTCTTCTCTTAATCCTTTTCCCCTGCATTTATCACATTTCTCACTAGCCATTTTTCCTTCACCTTTGCATTCACTGCATGTAATTACAGTAGCAAATATTCCAAAAGGTGTTCTTTGATTAACTCTATATTGTCCAGAACCATGACATTTACTACATGTTTGTAATTTTCCATCTAAAGCACCAGTCCCATCACAAGAATCACATTTAACCATTTTAGGAATTTTCAATGTTTTAGTTATACCAAAAACAGCATCTTCAAAAGAAACTTCTAAATCATATCTTAAATCAGCTCCTCTTTTTCTACCCCTTCTACCTCCAAAAAATGAACTAAAAATATCATCACCAAAACCACTATCACCAAAAATATCTCTGAAAATATCATCAAAATTAGCTCCCCTGAAAATATCTTCTTGTGTTCTATACTTTTGGTCAAATCCAGCATGTCCATAATTATCATAAGTTTTCTTTTTCTCAGAATCAGAAAGAACAGCATAAGCCTCGCTTATTTCCTTAAATTTCTCTTCAGCCTCTTTTGATTTGTTCCTGTCAGGATGAAACTCCATAGCTAATTTTTTATATGCTTTCTTAATCTCTTCAGAACTAGAACTTTTATTTACACCCAAAATTTCGTAATAATCTTTTTTTGTCATTTTATCAGTTAGAAAGAACTTTATTTTTATTTCTTTCCTTTAAGACTTTCTATCAAAATTTCAACTTTTGTTTTGATTTCATCTCTTGTTTTTCTAGTATTATTTAAATCATAACCCTTTGGATTGTCTATATTCCAAAATTGAACCTTATTACTTCTTGAAACAAAATCAGGAACTTCTTTTGTTAAAGCAATTATAATCTCAGCTTCTTCAACCATTCTAGGTGTAATCTGTTTTATCTCTCTTTCACTTACATCAATGTCCTCTTCTTTCATGCATACAATTACATTTTCAGTACCAGGATATTTTCCTAATTTAAGATTGCTTCCAGAACTTACACCAGCAGCTTCTGATTTAAAATTAGAAAGTTTATCAAATAAACCTCTTGCCATTTGACTTCTTCCAATATTACCTTTACATATAAAAAGTACTTTTATCATTCTTTACTCTTTAATATTTTCTATTTTAAACTTTTCTTTAATAAAAAAAGAAAAGAAAATTTATTTCTCTTCATCAACGACTTCTGCATCAACTGTATTGTCTTTCTTTTTCTTGCCTTTATGTTCAGAATCTTCATGTCCTTCAGGTTTGTTCTGTTGATACATCTTAGTTCCAATTTCCTGGGCTTTTTTCTGCAAGTCATCAAACTTTCTTTTCATTTTGTCAAAGTCATCTTTTGCAATTGCTTCTTTTAACTCTTTAATTTCAGCTGAAACTTTTTCTCTAGTATCAGCATCAATTTTATCTTTATACTCTTCTAAGATTTTCTCAGTTGAATAAATAAGTGAATCAGAGTTATTCTTAGTTTCAATGTTTTCTTTTCTTTTCTTGTCATCTTCTGCAAATTTCTCAGCTTCTTTCTTCATTCTTTCAATGTCTTCATCTTTCAATTTCTGAGATGCAGTTATTTTGATTGTCTGTTCTTTTCCAGTGCCCATATCCTTAGCAGATACACTCAAAATTCCATTTGCATCAATGTCAAATGTTACCTCGATCTGAGGAATACCACGAGGTGCAGGTGGTATCCCAGTCAGTTCAAAGGTTCCTAATGACTTATTGTCAGAAGCCATTTCTCTTTCTCCCTGCAACACATGCACTGTAACAGCAGGTTGATTATCAGCAGCAGTTGAAAATGTCTGGCTTTTTTTAGTAGGAATAGTTGTATTTCTCTGTATTAATGGAGTTCTTATTCCACCAAGAGTTTCAATACCCAAAGTTAAAGGAGTTACATCTAATAACAAAATATCTTTAACTTCACCTGATAATACACCAGCCTGAATAGCAGCACCCATAGCAACACATTCCATAGGGTCTACTCCGCCTTCTGGTTCTTTTCCTAAAATTTCTTTTACAAATTTCCTTACAATTGGCATTCTTGTAGGTCCGCCAACCATAATTACTTTTGCAATATCATTTTTAGATAATTTAGCGTCTCTCATTGCTTGTTCAACTGGTTTTTTGCATCTTTGAACAATATGATCTACAATTTCCTCTAATTTGCTTCTTGAAATTTTTAACTGCAAATGTTTTGGTCCTTTAGCGCCAGCAGAAATGAATGGTAAATTAATTTCAGTTTCCATTGTAGTAGATAATTCAATTTTTGCTTTTTCAGCAGCTTCTCTTACTCTCTGCATAGCTGTCTCATCATCATTTAAATCAATTCCAGTTTCTTTTTCAAATTCTTTAATAATATAATTCATAATAGAAACATCCATGTCAGTTCCACCTAATTGAGTATCTCCTGATGTAGATTTAACCTCAAATACAGAATCACCAAATTCCATTATAGTTACATCTAATGTTCCTCCCCCTAAATCAAATACTAAAATCTTCATTTCCTGGTTTTTTTTGTCTAAACCATAAGCTAAAGAAGCAGCAGTTGGTTCATTTACTATCCTAACAACTTCTAAACCAGCAATTGTACCAGCATCTTTAGTGGCTTGTCTCTGGTCATCATTAAAATAAGCAGGAACAGTAATAACAGCTTTCTCTACTTTCTCACCTAAAAATGCTTCTGCATCTTTCTTTATTTTTTGCAATATAAACGCAGAAATTTGTTCAGGCTTGTATTGTTTGCCCTGAATATCATACTTAAAACTAGTGCCCATCTTTCTTTTTGCAGCAGTAATTGTTCCAGATGGGTTGCTTATAGCTTGTCTTCTTGCAGGTTCTCCTACAAAAACTTCTCCTTTATTATTAAAAGCAACTACACTTGGAAATGCTTTTCCATATAATGAACTGCCTTCACTGCTTGGAATCATTATTGGTCTTCCTGCTTGCATTATTGCAGCAGCAGAATTTGAAGTTCCTAAGTCCACTCCTATAGTCTTACTCATTTTGTTTTCCTCCATGCCCAATCTTTACAATTGATGGCCTTAATATTTTATTTTTAAACATATACCCCTTCTTTATTTCTTCAACAACTTTATTTTCCTCACCTTTACCATGTCCTATGCTTTCATGCTTGTAAGGATCAAACTCTTTTCCTAAAGAAGCAATTTCAGAAATTCCTTCTTCATGCAATGTTTTCTTAAGTTGTTTTAATATCATATTTACACCAGATGCAATATCCTCTTTTCTCTCTGTCTTCTCTATAGACTTTACAGCAGTTTCAAACTCATCAACAACATGCAATAATTTAGATAACAATTTATGAGTTCCATACTCAATTAACTCTTGTTTTTCTTTATCGCTTCTTTTAATATAATTTTCAAAATCAGCCTGTAATCTTTTCAAATCATTAACATATTGTTCAATAATTTGATTATCTTTTGCAGGTTCATGTTGACCGCAACACTTATTAGCAGGTTCGTGAAGGGTGCAACCCTTACTTTCATTAGTACAGGAATTTTCTTTAGTTTCCTGTTTTTCATCATTTTTGGTGTTTTTTTGTTCTTTTTCAGTCATTTTTATCTTTTCTTTGTTTACTTAAGCTCAACCTTATGTTTAAGTAAACTAAACAAGTATTTATAAAGATTTCTATTCTATTGATGTATAAAAACAAGCATATAATCTATTTTGGCAAATTTGAGTTAACTCAGAGAGAATCTAAATGACGAAGAGCACCTTGTAAAGTAGCTATATTTTCATCTACAGTTGCATTTGACCTTGGAAGTGGAAATTTACCACGGGTATGTTCTGCAACATATCCTAAAATGTGTCTTTGTTTTTTAGTTAATAATTTACTAGGATAGTTAGATAAAACTACCAAAGCATTAACTAAAGTAAAAAAATAAAAATCTTGAGATGTCCCATATCCTTTTTTTAATGAATCTGCACTTCCATGAATTGTTTCAAATAATCTGCTATTGATTACATCACCTAAAAAAGGAACTCTTTCAGTTATATGTGTAAAATCAGTAAAGACTAGATTATGTAAAAAAATATCCTTAGGGGTTCTTCTAGAAAGATATTCTACTTCATCTTGAACCTCTAACATTGAAAATGGTATCAAATCAGAATCTTGTAACCTTAGTACCTCTTTAATTCTTTTTAAAAATTCAATATGGGCTATTAAATATTCTCCAACAGGTCTATCCCCACTTGGATAAAAAATCAAATCCAAATCATGATTTGGTTCTCTTGAACCAAAAACACCAACTAAACCATATGCATTCCTTTCCGGAAATCTTAATAATTCAGTTCCCACTAGTCTTACAAAGCCTTGTCCTGGTTTTGTTTCTAAAAAAGGATTTTGATTAGCTCTCATTGTAAAATATAGTATCTTTTATTATTTTTAAAGCTTTCTTTTTTTATTATTAAATAGTGGTACTTAATTCAAATTATAATTCTAACTAAGAAAACTTAATCATAAGGAGACTTAATTTCTTGTCTGCATTGACGTATGTCTCTTATTGAATTAGCAACAGTATAAGCACCCATAGCTGTTATTGCACAAAGTGTATAAAGAAAAACTTTATCATAATCTATATCAGGAAGACCAGGATATAAAGATTGAAAATCCACCATTAGTCTTGTTCCATTTAATTTATCCATAAGGTTCCAAAGATAAGCACAAGTACCAGCAGTTAAGGCTGCAAATGCTCCGCCAGCTATTCCCAGATTATCATTTAAAATTCTATTTCTCAAATTAATTTCTATTTCAACAGGACTTTTTTCTTTTCTCATTTTAACCTAAACTAAATTTGATAAAATTATTTACAAAGTTTCTAATGCTAGTCTAAACTCTTTTTGATCTTCAGGAGTAACTCTTTGAACTAATGTTATGAATGGTTTTCTTGGAGCAGCTATTATGATAGTTTTTGTATCTGCAAAACCATCATTTTAATTCAGTACTACAAATTAACCCATAGTTTGCTGCTATAGTCCCTCTAGAAGTCTGCTTAATAACATAATGAGATGTAGGTTTCCATACTCCATAAACTGGCAATTGGGGTTGATCAACTGGAAGAGATATTACTCCATTTGCAAATGCAGCTATCATAAGTGTAAAACCTGCATGTACTATAAGATCCCAATCCATTTCATTTCTTTTGTAGTTTAACATAAACTTGTTATTACTATAGAGTTTATAAATATTTCTAATTCATTTAATTATATATTTCTTTACAACTATCTTTAAAATGAACCTAATCTTAATAAAAATATGATACCAAAGGAATTCTCAGATAGATTTAATGAAATCTCTTCTATAGTAATAGGTGCAAATATGATGCTTAATTCTTATATTCCTCAAGCAAAAATGCAGCAATTAAAAACAAGTTACCTTGAAAAATTAATTCAGTTTATTATAGACCTGGATTCTTTCTCACAGTCATTATCACAAGAAGATAATCTGAAAGTGCTCTCTTTCTTGCATAAATTAGCTGAATTAAAGCAATCAGCAGAGCAAAAGAAATGGCAAAGCCAGTTGGAACTCTCTATTCTGGTTTTCAAAATCAGTAATTTAAAATATGAAATAGAACTTCTTCAATAAACTTATAAATTATTTATCTTTTAAATCTAAATGACAGAAATAGAAAATTTACCTTATGAAGAATTTAGAAAACTATCTGATGAACAAATTCTTAAATCAAGTATAATAAAATTATTAGATGACGCCAAACAAACAGGAAATCAGGATAAAATAAACTTAAGAACCCTAATTGGAAATTATGAGACCAAAAAACATTCCATTTAAACAATTTGAATCATCTTATTATGTTTTATCTATAGAATGTCTTCAAAGATAAACTTTTAAACTAAAGACTATCATTTAGTAAAATATGAAACCCATTCTTAAAAAAATTAATCCTAAAATTAATACACCAGTTATTGATAAGAATAAGACAAAAGAAATCATTTCTACCCTAAAAGAGCACAATAAAAGAATAAAAGTAGAGGTCGTTGACAAGCTTTCAGCATTAATCACAGCTGGTTTTGGTTTAGTAGCAGCTCTAGCCTGGAATGATACAATTAAAGCATTAGTTGCAAAATTCTTTGGCTCACCAGGAGACCAAATTACAGCAATGATAGTTTATGCATTAATAATCACTTTAGTTGCAGTAATAGCTACAGTTTGGATTGGTAGAATAGCACAAAAAGCTAAAAATTAAAATAAAAATTTACCAGTCCCCATCATCATCGCCATCATCATCACCGTCAAAATCTTCATCATCTTCTTCTATTTTCCATAAGTAACTCATTTTATACCCCTCCATTATTCTTTTTACTAATTCTTAACTTATTTATATATTTTTTGATTGATAAGTTTTATTAATATCTCTGCTTTACAAGAATCATGCCAACTTATAAAATAACAATAGTCAGGACTCATTTGCCTAGAAACAATAATCTAAATGATGAGCTCCTGTTTTTCTCAAAATCACTAGGTTTGTTTGATTCTAAAAGAGACAAGGAAAAATCCTGTTTCAGAATTTTTATTCAATTACTAAAAACAAAATCTCCCTTGTCAAGCGATGAAATAGCTGAAAAATCAAACCTAAGCAGAGGTACTGTAATTTACCATATTCATAATTTAGTAGAGCGTGGAATAGTAAAAGAAGAAAAAAACAGGTATTTGTTAATAGACATTAATTTGCAAAATGTAATCTCAAGAATGGAAACAGACATAGCAAGAGCATTAGATGACTTAAAAGAAATAGCAAAAAAAATAGATAAAGAAATATAAACTTTAAAGTAGTTAACTATTTAAATATAGATTATTCTAAAATTCTATGGAAGAAACACCAACAATAAACATTGGTTTATTAGGATTTGGAACAGTTGGCCAAGGTGTATATAGATATCTTCAGGAATTATATGATTCAGAAAAAACAGGTTATAATATCAATATAGCAAGAATTTTAGTTCGTGATTTAAATAGACCAAGAACAGTAGATGTTAATCCAGCTTTACTCACAACAAACCCAGATGATGTTCTTAAATATAGACTTGGTGGAAAACCACTAGATGTAATTGTAGAAGTCATGGGTGGAATAAATCCAGCAGGTGTTTTAATGTTAGAAGCATTAAAAAGTGGAATTCATGTTGTTACTGCAAATAAAGCATTTTTGACATATGGTAATTCTCAAAAACATAAGTTATCTGATAAAGAAATAAAAAGAATGCATGAACAAAACGAATGGCCTAAAGATTATAATAGTATGCCTTTATTTGTTACTACCTTTAGCCAAAATGTAAATCTGGGTTTTGAAGCAGCTGTTGCAGGTGAAATTCCTATTATAGAACATTTATTCAGATTACCAAGCACTAAAGAAATATTAGGATTAGAAGGCATTGTCAATGGAACTTGTAATTTTATTTTAACACAAATGGAAAGAGGAATGAGTTATAATCAAGCTTTAAAACTAGCTCAAGAAAAAGGGCTTGCAGAAGCAGACCCTAGCTTTGATGTAGACGGCATAGATGCAAGTCAAAAATTAGCATTATTATCATCCATGCTTTTAGGAACAAAAATTAATTTATCAGATATACAATGTGAGGGAATAACAAAGGTAACTAAATCAGATATAGAATGTGCTAATACCTTTGGTTATAAAATAAAACATTTAGCAGTTGTAAGAAGACATAGTGATGGAAGCATTGAATTAAGAGTTGGTCCAGAACTAGTAAAAAGAGAAACAACTTTTGCAACAATAGCCAATGAAAGCAATGCAGTAGCTCTTTACTTAAAGGAAAGAGAAAATCCAGAAATTTTTATTGGTAATGGTGCAGGAGCAATTCCAACAGCAAGTGCAATTGTTAGTGATATTGTTGAAGTTTATAGAACACCTTCAGAAAGCAGAAGCCCAATTTATAATATTTTTACAGGTTATCCAGAAAAGGTTAGATTACATGACCCAAAAACGCAATGGTATTTAAGATTACAAGCTAATCCTGGTGTAGAAAGAGTATTAAGAAACACCGTATTAAGAAATCAATTTAGTAGTGGCGTAAGAATTCTTAAAGGTCCTGGTGATTTAGGAGCTGCTTTTCCTCTTGATCATGTTTTCATTACAAGTGAATCAACAGAAGCACAAATAAATGATGTTTTGAATGACCCTAGATTAGCCCCATATAAAGTAATTCCAAGATTAAAATTAAGAATTAAAAAAGAAATTTAAAAAACATGTTTTTCATGTATTGTTTTGTATTCATGCAATTCATCAATAGCAAACCATAATGAAACTTCTGCTTGAGCCTCTTCTTTGTTTGCAGATGCATGCACCAAATTTCTTACAGCCATTCCTTTTTCATCACAATGACTATAACTAACATGGCTATAATCTCCTCTTATTGTTCCAGGCAATGCTTTCATAGGCTGTGTTTCTCCAACTAATTTTCTCACATTTTCAACAGCATCTACACCTTCTACACACATAGCAACAACAGGCCCCATTGTTATAAAGTCTAATAACAAATTTCTTACCTTTTCTCCTCTTCTTTTAGTAATATCATCTGTATAATGTCTTTGAGCAAAATTCTTGTCAATTTGAACCATTTTCAAGCCAACTATCTTTAATCCCCTTAGTTCAAATCTATGAATTATTTCCCCAATCAATCCTCTTTCTACCCCATCAGGTTTAACTAAAACTAGTGTTTGTTCAATCATTTTATTTCTCCTTATGTTTTTTCTTATTTTATAACTAATCCAAATTAAATCTTTTTATGCTTTTCCTTTTATTTCAAAGATTTCTTCTTTAAAATATAACTACTATTAAATGATTACAAAATAGAAAGATTTATATAATATTTTTTAGCCTTTTTAATATGGCAAGAGTAAAATCATTTTCACAGGATTCAGCAAAAGCTCTATGGAGGCAGGAAATAGTTAGATTTGTAAGAGAAAATCTTACTCCAAAAGAAATTCAAAGAGCTCGTGTTCTATGCTTACCTGGAAGAGAAATGAGGGAAGTTTTTGAAGTTTATGACCAATTAGGAGTCAGAAGAGAACATATAGTTGGTTTAGAAAGAAGTCAAGAAGAATATGCAGAACTTGCAAGATTAAATGATTCTTTAGAACATAGAATTGTTCCTGTTCATGCATCTATTGCAGATTTTGCTAGAACTTGTCCACCATCAACTGCATTTGACATAGTTAGTTTGGATTATACGGGTTATTGGGATGAAGCAAAATATAGGGATTTGGAGTCTCTTGCATTATCTAACCTGTTTGGTTACAAACCAATTCTTATCACAAATTTTCAAAAAGGCAGGGAAAATATTAGAGCAAAATCAGATTTATCACTTTCAGAATTAGTAAAAAGAAATCGTAATTGGATGAATTATGCTACACCTAATGAATTATTTGAATTTGTAAACAAAAATGAAGTAATTTTTGACCCTAATTCTATTTCCGAGCCAGAAGATTTAAACACAGCAAGAGAATTTGCAGTTCAAAATGACCCTATATCTGTGATGACTATGGGAACCGGATTTTGGAATATACCTCTTTTTAAAAATCAAATATTACCTCATATTTTAGAACAGATGCCCGAAGCCCAAAGAAAAGAATTTCTTATAATCTTAGATAGACTGGACGAAGCAGTTGGAATAGACAAATATTTAATAGGTAAAGAGCTCTTTTTTAATCATGACCCAACTAGTTTAAAACTTTTTACTTACTTATTAACTAGAGCTGGAAAATTTTATCATCCAAAAGCACATGAAGCATTACAATATACTAGTGATTCTAATACCACCATGATTAGTGACTTTTATGCTTTTTCAAGAACACAATTCGTTCAACCAAGAAGCATTAATATTAATCTAAATCCAAGAGAGATTAATGGAAATTTAACTTGTGTAGTTTCTTCTCGTGGCAATTTTAAAAGATTTTTGGATTGGATAGATCAAGAAATAAAAGAAGTAGCATGTAAAACTGCACAAATCTTAGACCCAATACCCTTAGAAAGAAGAGTTTTAGGACAACCTCCTCTCCATCAAAAAAGATTTTCAGATAATTATCAAAAACCAAAGATAGACAGAGAATCAGTATATGCATCAATCAAATCAGGAATGCCTGATTTAGAAATAATGGAAACTTATCATTTATCAAAACCACAATTAGCAGGATGCAAGGCAGCTTTTAAAAGAAGAAATAGTAGCAATGAAAGAAAAGAAGAAAAAAGATATTTACCCAAACTAGATTTAGATGATGAACGAGTAGCTTTAGAACTTTTAGTAGAAGGACAAAATGCAGGAGAAGTATCATCTTTATTTACAGATGAACAAGGAAATCCAGTTTATACACCACAAAAATTTGCAGCAATAAAATCCTCTTTAAGAAGAAATGGAAGTTCTCCTCCTGGTTTTTCAGCAATAAGAAAAATAGTATTAGAAAGAGATGGATATAGATGTCAATATGATCATTGTCCTGTAACAGATGAAGAAAATAGAACAATTAGTAATCATGGTTTACATGTTCATCATATAGATTACAATCCAAATAATAATAATCCAACTAATCTTGTTTCTCTTTGCACAAGTCATCATGCTATGACTAATCTAGCATGTTATAGCCCAGAAATGCAAAAAAGATTCCAAGAAAGAGCACCTTCTATAGTTTAAAAGAAAGAAAAGCTTATTTAATCTAAAAATATCTACTTTTTAATGAAAATCATGCCCTTAACACAAGAACACTTAAATAAAGTCTCAATTTTAATTTTCAAAGACATTTTTCAGCATAGTTTTCCCTCTACTTTAATTGCAAAATATGAAGAATTTGCGAGAGAAGCAAATTTAACTAAAGAACTTGCAAACCCAAATACAATTGCATTTGTCTCTGTTTATGACAAAGAAGTATTAGGCTTTATTTTTGGCTATAAGGATTTAGAAAGAATAACAGTTATTCGTTATCTTTCAGGCAACCCAGAATCAAAACCTCTTTTGTTAGACAGATTCATAAAAGAAGCAAAAAAAGATTTTCCAATTTCAATAAAAACAGATGCATTTCAATTCATGGCAAACAAAAATCTCTTGACTGATATTGGCTTTAAATTAAAAAGAGGAAATGAATATGCCAATGTAGAATCTCTTTCTTATGAATTAAATTTAAGTTACTCAAAAGCATAAATAAAATTTCTCAAGTTCGTAATTTTTAGGCAGGTTCATGAAGAGTCTTTCTTTAGGCAGGTTCATGAAGAGTCTTTCTTTAGGCAGGTTCATGAAGGGCGGCAAGCCCTTATAGTAAATAAAACTTATAAATAACACTTTAAATCATAACAGGCATGATAGAATATTATAAAAAAACAAGTAAAGATGAAATTTTATTAAAAATAGAAAAATTCTCAAAAGACTGCTGGATTAAATCAATAGATCCCAATGAAGATGAATTAAAATTACTTTCAAAAAAATTCAGTTTAGACAAGGAATTATTAAAAGATGGCTTGGACATTTATGAAACACCCAGAATAGTTGAAGAAGATTCAAATTTTTATTTTTTCTTTAGGGTTCCTTTAAATGGAAATTCAAAAGAAGAATCAACAAGTTCTTTTTTATTCATAATCTCAAAAAACTGTGTTATTACATTAAGCAAGTTTGACTTGGAAATTTTCCATAAAATCTCAAGATTCAAGTCATTTTACACAGACAAGAAAACAAGAATCTTATTATTGTTCTTATCAATAATCTCAAAAAGTTTCTGGGAAAGTAGTAGAGATATTTTAAAATCAGTTAGAAAGAACAAGATTAATATTTCCCAGTTTGAAAACAAGGATTTATTCAAATTAGTAATACAGGAAGATGTTCTTAATGATTATTTATATTCATTCTCACCTTTAATTGACATGTATACCCATATGTTAAAAATAAAATCAATAGAATTTAAAGAAGAAGAAAAAGAAGATATTGAAGATTTAATTGTTGATTTAAATCAGACATTTAACACCTGCAGGACAGCATTAAAAAACATGTCAACAATGCGCGATTATTATTCAGCAACATTAACAAATAACTTAAACAAAATAATTAATTTATTAACAATATTTACAATTGTCTTGACAGTTCCAACAGTAATTTCAAGCATGTATGGAATGAACATAAAGCTTCCTTTCCAGAATAATCCCTATCTTTTCTTCTTTCTTTTGCTTTTAATAATGGTAATCTGGCTTTTAATTATCTTGTTTTTTAGAAAGAAAAAAGTTATTTAATAAAAAATATATGCCTATAAAGAACACTATTAAAGACAAATATTGTCCAGTGCTTAACCCAAAATATCTTATATCATCTCTAAAAAAATTAGTCAAAAATCTCAATAATCCATAAAGAGTAATGAACATCCAAAATAGAAATCCTTCTTTAAACTTTTTCTTAGTATAAACAAAAAACAAAACAAAAAATATAAATAAATTTTTTAAAGCTTCATATATTTGAGAAGGATGCCTGCATCCATCATAATTTTTATAAGAAATGCAAAAAGGTAAATTGCTTTTAGTTCCAACTAACTCTCCATTAATGAAATTAGCAATTCTTCCTAAAAAAAGGAAAAAAGCACCAGGAATAACAATATAATCAGCTACTTTGTAAAATGAAATTTTCTTTTTTTTAGCAAATAAATAAACAACAAGCATCATTCCAATTAAACTTCCATGAAAACTCATCCCCCCATGCCATATTTTGAAAAATTCTAATGTAAATAACTCTTTAAAATTATAAAACAAAAACTCCCCCAACCTTCCACCAATAATTATTCCAAGAGTAAGGTAAACTATAAAATCATCAATATCATCTAAGTTTAATTCAAGTTTTTTTTCTTTAACTAAATGCCTGAAAAAATAATACAAAAATAATATTCCAAGAACATAAACAAGTGAATAATAATATATCTTAATAGCTCCAAAATCAAAAAGTACAGGATTAATATTATATTCAATCATGAAAACTTAATAATTTTCTAATTTATTAATGATTCCATCTGTACCTGTTTTTGTAGGTTCATACCAGGTTCGTAAAGGGCGTTTTTCTTTAACGGGTTCGTAAAGGACCTTTGCAGGTTCATGAAGGGCGGCAAGCCCTTATTAGTGATTCCATCTATGCCCGTGCTGGAATCCTCTTCCAGAATTTCTATCGCGAAAGTTTCTTCCAAATTCTCTCTTTTGAGGATTTATCTGTAAAATTTCAACCTTAGGAGCATCTTCTCTAGTTATGTTCAAGCTTCTATCAGATTTAACTCTCTGAAAATTATCATAATCTCTACTGCATAATAAACTTACAGCAATTCCATCTTTTCCAGCTCTGGCTGTTCTTCCTATTCTATGAATATAATCAGTAGATGTTTTTGGAATATCATAATTATATACATGACTAACATTCTTAATATCTAAACCACGAGCAGCAACATCAGTGCATATCAAAACTTTTGCTTTTCCAGAATGAAATCTTATCATTGTTTCGCTTCTTTTATTCTGGCTAAACCCACCGTGTATAGCTAATGCATCAATATTATGCATCTTTAAATTTTCAGCCAAGAAATCAACATTTCTTTTAGTATTGCAAAATACCATTACTAAATTAGTTTGTTCATTTCTCAAAAAATTAACTAATAATGAAAATTTAATCTGTTGTGGTACATCATAATAAACTTGCCTTAATTTTGAAGGATCAACCTGATTATTGATATCAATTCTTATCGGATTATTCATGTAATTATTAGCTATTCTCTCAATATCACGAGAAATAGTAGCTGAGAATAACATTGTTTGCCTGTGTTTTGGGCATCTTTCTATTATTCTTTTAAGGTCATCAATAAAACCCATGTCAAGCATTCTATCAGCTTCATCTAAAACTAATGTTCTTATTCTAGAAATATCCAAGCTTCTTCTGTTTAAATGATCTAAAATTCTGCCAGGAGTTCCAACAATTATTTCACTTCTTTGTATTCTCTGGATTTGTGGTCCTAAAGCAACTCCGCCATAAACTTCAGTAACAGTTAATCTATGCAATTTAGAAAATTTTCTCAAATTTTGACTAACCTGCTCAGCTAACTCTCTTGTTGGAGTTAATATTAATGCTTGTACGCCCTTTCCTTTTACAGAAGTTTCGATTATACTAGCTCCATAAGCTAATGTTTTTCCAGAGCCAGTTGCAGAACTAGCCAATATATCTTTGCCCTCTAATGCCAAAGGAATTGCTTTTTCCTGAACTTCAGTTGGTTCTGTAAAACCTTCTTCTTGTAATACTCTTAAGAGATTTTCATTTAATCTCAATACTTTAAATTTTTCCATATTAATTTTTTATTTCCTATAAGATTGTTGTATTTTCTTTGAGTTATCTCGAAAGAAACAAGAAATAGAAAAAGTGTTACTCATCTACTTCTTAAACCGTCTTTATATCTTTTTTCTTTTTTCACTCTTTTTAAACATATGCTTTTCAAATTATTCACTAAACATATGCTTTTCAAATTATTCACTCTTATGTACTTAATAGGTTTTATAAATAAGATAAGAAGAATAACAAATCCAAATGAGAACAAAAGTAAAGAAAGCAGTTAATGAAACAGGAGAATTTCTTAAATTTGTCCTAAAAGTTCTCCAGGTAAGATATTTTGCAGTAGCTTTCTCTATTATCTTTTTTGTTTTAATTTATTTTATTACTCCTTACTACTGGTCTCATGGAGTTTCTATTTTAATCGCTTATATGGTAGCAGATTTAATAAGAATAATAATCATTGATGGAAACAATAGGTTTATTCAGTTCAACTCTTTGATGTTTAGCAGAGAAAGAAATGAAAGAAGGCATAAAGGACATGCATACTTAATTTTCTTATTTTATATAATGATGAGCACAATTGCAAGTGCTTTTTTTGCAGACTGGTTATTAGAACAAATAACAGGGGTAAACAAATTTTTCTTTCTGTTTGCAGTAACAATCATTGTTTTAGTTTTAGTATATCTGGATTTTCACTTTAGTTATTATGATTCTTAAACGATAAACTTAAAAGTTTTTCTTCTTTATCATTTAAATGATACACTCAACTGATTTACAAGAACTAAGAAGAAGAGCAGTTCCAGAATCTTCTTTGGACGAAAGAACCAGATTAATCTTAGGTGAAATAAGAAATGAAGGATTTGAAGCTTTTTTAGTTTTACAAAAAGCAGGTTTAATTCCGGGTGAATTTTATGAACCTACAGAAGTTCATGATGATTTTTATCAATTAATTCTTAGAATAGCTAATCCGAGATATACAGTTAGTTTTCTTGTTATGGACGAAGAAGGAAATAGAATTTTAAGATCAGTTACTGATCCAATGCACTTTCACAGAGTTAATGGAATTCCAGTTGCAGGTAATCTTAACTTTGATTTTGAAGGAAATTGCTTTGGCGGTGGATATTCTCCCAGTGAAGCTAATCAAAGAGTATATAGAATGCCTGCCAGAAATGTAGCTTAAAGAAAACTTTATTAAAACAACTACCTTCTTTTTTAAGTGGGCATCTTAGTTAAAAAGCAAAGAGGTACTTTAATTGTAACAGGAATTGCAAAATTATCAATAATAGCTTTTATTGTAGCATTGGCATTTGCTTCAATAAATACAATCTGGGCATTATACATTGACTCTTTTGTTCATAATGAATCTTTAGTAGGTCTAGTTTCATCATTATTAGCAGTAATTTCTTTTCTCTCTTACTTAATCTTAGTTCCAATAATTGAAAAATCAGAAAAACCAAGATTATTCTTATTTTCATTATTGCTTTTCTCAATCTCTTACTTGTTTTTCTCAATAAACAAAAATTTTATAATTTTTTTATTACTAGCTTCAATAATTACTATATTAGACACAATAAGAATAACAAGTTTTGGAATAATAGTAAGAGATAAATCAACAAGAAAGAATCTTCCAAGAAATGAAGGATTAAAATACACTTTTCTTAATATTGCCTGGGTCATAGGTCCATTAATGGCAGGTTACATAGCTGAAAAATCAGGAATTCCAATAGTTTTTATTCTAGCTTCATTATTAATCTTCTTAGCTTTTGTTTTATTTAAAATATCAAAAATAAAAAATAACAATATAAAAAAGAAGCCAGATATTAACTTAATAAAAAACTTCCTGGAATTTTTTAAAGATAAAAACAGAGTCCTGGCTTATTTCATAAGTGGTGGTTTAAGTTTCTGGTGGGGCTCTTTAATTTACTTATTCATGCCATTATATATCATAAGAAGCAATTTAGATAATTTATGGGTTGGTTATTTTCTATTTGCAATAGCTCTCCCCTTAATCTTCCTGGAATTTAAATTTTCAAAATTAGCATTAAAAATAGGCTTTAAAAAAATGTTTATGTTAGGTTTTTTCATAGCCTTTTCAGCATCTTTAATTTGTTTTTTTCTAAGCAATATTTACTTAATCATGTTAATATTAGTCTTAGCAAGTTTTGGTTTAGCTATGATAGAGCCAAACTCAGAATCATTTTTCTTTGAATCATTAAAAACAAAAGAAGAAGAATTAAAGTATTACTCGCCTTATAATACTTCAATAGAGGTTTTCCATTTTATAGGAAGAATCTTATCTTCTTTAGTAATTTTCTTGTTTGCATTCAAATCAATCTTCTTGTTATTCGCTATATTAATGTTAATCATGTTTTTCATTGTTTCAAAAATAAAAGACATTAGCAAAGCTTAAAAGTAAAATCCAAGTAAGAAGCATTCCCATGGAAGAAAAGAAGGAAGAGTTGTCCGAAGCTCAAATAGAAGAGCAAAAAAAGAAAAGTTTAAAGTATTCTATTGGTGATGGAATAACAACTTCTGTCATGGATGGCTCTGGCTCTTCTTATATTTCCCCATTTGCAATTGCACTAGGCGCTTCTAATACCCAAATAGGTTTTCTTTCCTCAATTCCAGGTTTATTCTCTCCTTTATCCCAATTAATCACAGTAAGATTATTGCCAAGAATAAAATCAAGAAAAAAAGTAGTTTTAACAGTTGTTTTATTGCAAGCATTAACATGGCTTCCAATTATGTTATTGCCTTTTATCATGAAATCAAATCAGGTAAATTTGTTAATTATTCTATTTACTTTATTAGCTGCTTTTGGTTCATTTGGTGGTCCTGTCTGGGCTTCCTGGATGGGTGACTTAATCAAATCAGAAGAAAGAGGAAAATACTTTGGAAACAGGAATAGTATAGCGGGTTTAACAGCAATTGTTTTTTCATTTATCTCTGCTTACTTATTAGATGTTTTATCAGCAAAACTATTCATAGCATTTACAATAATGTTCTCAACAGCAATGTTAGGAAGATTACTTGCATTATATTTCTTAAATAAACAATATGAACCTGAATTTTCATTTAATCCTGAATATTACTTTTCCTTTACTCAGTTTCTTAAAAAAATGCCCTACACTAATTTTGGTAAATTTTCTATTTACTTTGCATTAATAGTATTTACAACAAATATAGCAGCTCCATTCTTTGCAGTTTACATGTTAAAGAATCTTCATTTTACTTATTTAGAATATATGATTGTTACAATAACAGCAACATTAGCTTCTTTGATTGGAATGCGCTTTTGGGGCAAAATCTCTGACTTATATGGAAACATAAAAACATTGTATATTTTAGGTTTTTTTGTTTCATTAGTTCCATTATGGTGGGTTTTTAATCAGAATATTCTCTTTTTAATCTGCATCCAGTTAGTTTCAGGTTTTGCGTGGGGTGGTTTTAACTTATCAGCCTCAAATTTTATTTATGATGTTGTTTCTCGGGAAAAAAGAGCATTAGCAATCGCTTATTTCAATGTTTTAAACGGAATAGCTGTTTTCTTAGGAGCTTCTTTAGGTGCCTTATTGTTAAAATTCAATTTAATAACATTCATGGAGCCAATTTTATTCATATTCTTGATTTCAGCAGTATTAAGATTAATAGTCCATATCTTTTTAAGAAAAAATATTCATGAAGCAAGAAGTGTAAAGCAATTAAATCACATTGTAGAATTAGTAAACTTCATTCCTATGCAGGGTTTTGTAACTCAGATTATAGGTATAATGTCCAGAAAGAAAAAAGTTGCTGAAAATGAATCTTTAAAAGAAGAGCCAAAAAAAGAATTAGAAATCAGATAAAATTAACATTGTCATTTGTTTTATATTTTATGCTTACCTTATCATACCTTCCTTTAAATTCTAAATAATGCATATCTTCATCAAAACTCTGATATAATTCATAAAAAAATTTAGCATCACACATTTCAGAGTCATAACCAAAATTTTCCTCTAAAAATAACAAAGCTTCTTCCCTTGTTAATTCTGTTTTAATTCTTTTCCTTAATATATGTCTAATCCTTGAAACTCTTAAATTTTCAGTTAATTCAATTTTTCCTTCAAGCTGTGAAACCCTTAAATTATCAATTAAATCAATAGCTTCTTCATAGTTTATTACTCTGCTTTGTTTTCTTTTTCTTCCTTCCAATAGGTTTCCTAATAATCTTCTTAGTCGCATTTTTATCTAATTTTAATATGACTTATAAATAGATAAGTTAATCTAATTTTATGAAACTAAGCATTCACCAGTATTTAACAAGAGCAGGAATATTTAAATCAAAAAAAGAAGTTTTTGATGCAATTAAAAATTCTCAAATTAAAATAGACAAGGAAATAATAACAAACCCAAATCACTATTTTAACATAAGTGTTCATGAAGTTTTTTATAAAAATAAGTCCTTATCAGATATAACTGAAAAAGTTTACATTTTATTAAACAAGCCACTAGGTTATTTATGCTCAAAATTGACAGATGAAGAAAAGAAATTAAATAAAAAAAGCATTTTTGAAATAATAAATAAAGATGCAACAATAGATGAAAAAACAAAAAATTCATTGTTTTCAGTAGGAAGATTAGATGAAGATACATCTGGCTTATTAATCATAACAAATGACGGCAAATTATCTTCAAGAATAACAAATCCAGACCATGAAGTAAACAAAACATATTTAGTTGTATTAAAAAATAAATTATCTCAGCATGATATTCATTCAATAGAAATGGGCATGTATATTGACTTGGAAGAAAATGGAAGAATTTACAAGTATAAATCAAAAAAATGCAAAATTCTACCAGAAACAAGCAATAGAATAAAAATAACAGTAAAAGAAGGCAAGAAGCGTGAAATAAGAAGAATGTTTGAAAAGATTGGCAATCAGGTTTTAACATTAGAAAGAGTCTCAATAGGCAATCTAAAATTAAAAGACTTAAACCTAAAAGAATCCCAGTATATGTTCATAGAAAAAAAGTTCATAGAACAAAGATTAAAGTAATTCTTTTTCAAAATGTTAATTCCAATAACTTTAAATAAATCTAACCTATTTGTCTAGAGGTTGCTTAAATTGACAAAAGAACTTACCATAAAAGATGAAACAACAGAATTTTTACTTTATACTTCTCCAAATGGTGAAATTAAAGTAGATGTCTTTTTTCATAAAGAGAATATTTGGCTAACTCAAAAAAGAATGGCTGAGCTGTTTGATGTTGAGGTTAATACTATTAATTATCATTTAAAGGAAATATTCAAATCAGGCGAATTAGAGGAATTTCCAACTACTCGAAAATTTCGAATAGTTCAAAAAGAAGGAGCAATATAAAATATTAGAAAACAAAGGAAAAATTTCTTTCAAAGAAGCTGAACAAAAAGCATTCAAAGAATACGAAATATTCAATAAGAAGCAAAATATAGAATCTGATTTTGACAAAATGACGAAAAAGATGCTAAAAGATGATAAAAATGTCTGATTTATAAGCTATAATTTCGGCAATCTAAAATTAAAAGACTTAAACCTAAAAGAGTCCCAGTATATGTTTGTAGATAAAAAGTTTATTGAGCAAAGATTGAAGTAAAGAATCTTAAAAAACTTTATATATTCTTTAAATTCTTATTTTATATGGAATTAGATGATTTATTTGAAGTAATGCTTAAAGAAATAGCAGATGAATTAAAACTTCAATTTATTAAATCAAGAGCAGGTTATATTGTTTCAAACGAAAAAAATAGTGTAGGGTTTATGACTTTTGTAGGCTCAAATGGAAAACTAAAAATATTAATGAGTCCAAGAAGAGCAGGAAAACCCATGGATTTAGGAAGTTATAACAAAGAAGAATTAAAAGGAAAAGATTCTAAGGCAAGAAGAGCAATAATAGTTAAACTTAGTAACTCTGAATTTTTATAAACCTTCATTAAGCAAAGATTAAAATAATATCTATATTCTAATTTAAAAACACTTTTATACTTAAACATTATTTTAGTCTAATGAGAAATTCTCCTATACAGCCAGAAGAACTATTCGGTGTTTATCCAGCCATAATTACCCCGATGAAACCAGGAAATGGTTTAAGTAACCCAATAGATTATCAAAAATTATTTTATCTAATTGATGATTTAGTAAAAGCAGGTGTAAAAGGATTAGTTGTTGCAGGTACAACAGGACAATCAGCAACATTAAGTCCAGCTGAACAAGCAGATTTTGTTAAAAATGTATTCCTGCATGTAAGAGAAGCTTATGGTTCAGGTTTACAATTCATAGTAGGAGCAGGTTCTAACAGTACAAACGAAGCAAAAGACTTATCACAGCATATTGAAAATTTAATTGGCCCTTCTACTTTTTTGCATGTAACAGGATATTATAATAATCCACCTCAAGAAGGATTAATAGCTCATTTTTCAACATTAGCTTATTATTTGTCAAAAAGTAATATTATAATGTATAATGTCCCATCAAGAACAGGTTCAGAAATAATGCCCGAAACAACTATTCAACTTTCTAGAGTAAATGGAATTATTGGAATAAAAGAGGCTTCAGGAAAACTTGATGCAGTAACAAAAATAATAGAAGGAGTAGATTCATCTAAATTTGTAGTTTTATCAGGAGAAGATCATATTGTTTCAGATGTAATTGAAAGAGGCGGAAAAGGAGTTATTTCAGCAAGTGCTAACATAGCTCCAGTATATTTTGTAAGAATTGTAAATGCAGCATTAGCTGGAAATCATGCAGAAGCTAGAAGACTGCAAGAAGAAATTAATCCATTAGTTAAAGATGGAGTATTTTATAAAAAAAATCCAATACCTTTAGCTCATATGTTTAATACAGAACTTAGATTACCTTTAGTAAGACTGCCATATATTGAAGACCATTTAAATGAAGTTCTAGCAAGATATACTCCTGAATCTTTAGGCGTAGATATTAGACGATATAGGTAAATTTATTGAACAAAGGTTGAATTAATTTAAATTTAATTTAAAAGAAATATTTCCCCCAATAAAAAATTGAGAGGAAGTAGTTTTCACATTTAATCCTGAAATAGGATGAATCTTAGAATCTATAAAACTATATCCCAGATAAGCCTGACTACTACCATATATTTCTTTACCAAATAGTCTCCATGGCTCATTCGGCCATGATGCAGTATTTGGCCTTTCTGTTGATTGAATGCCTATTTTTACACTTTGACTTAAAAAATCACTTAGTCCATAACGATGCATGGTATCAAGAGAGTTATATCTGTCCCATCCATTTTGTACTTCGATACTATACTTCAGTCTATTATACTCTAAAAAAACATTAATTTTCTCTGTAACATCTTTAGATAATTCAACATAAAACTCTGGAGTAAAATGATTACCAAAAAATAAGCCATAATAAACTAAAGCAGAACCTTCTGTTCTTTTTTCTCCACCGCCATGCAAATAATCATATTCCTGAATTGTATCATCAGGATGCATTTCTTCGCCTTCTAAGTAATAATCAAACAAAATAGCTAAGTTTATTCCAGTTCTAATTCTAAAAGGTTTATAAGAATAAGTTGCACCTGCTCCTATGCTTGGAAGAAACCAAGTAGGTCTATAAGACAATTTTGTATCCATTATATCTATCATTATTTCATCATCATGAAAATGATAATATTTTCGATCTTGTGCATGAACCGGAACTCTCCTAATATCTAAAGGAAAATTTGAAGCAGAAATAACCTCTGGATGATATTCAAACTTAAGATTCATATCTATGAATAAATCAAAAGAAGATTTAGATGAATCCCTTGCAGGGGATTCAACAACAGTTCTTTCTAAATTTGAAGTTTTAGCAAATGAATCTTTAGCAACAAATGCTACAGAACTTAATGCAGCAATTGCAAATATAGAAGAAGTTAGTAAATTTTTAGGCTTAAAACCAGATAAAAATTTATCAAGTCCGCTTTTATTTTTTCTCATTTTATTTATTTTAATCTACTAGCAATTTATTTATAATCAATATTTTTATTATAATGAATATTCTTCACTATTCTAATTTCTAGATTCAAAATCATCTTCAGTTAAATTAAAACCTAAACCTATAAAACAAATTTAAAAAAAGTTAATGAAACAATTAAGAAAGAGGACTTATTTGTGTGCTTGATACATTTGAACTAAATAATCCAAACAACTTTTAATTAAAGGAATCGCGGAAGGCATACTTTCTTTAATAAAATTTGCAGTTCTTTCACCAACTTGGTCGTGGTGTTGTGTCTGTTCCACCAACA
>JAGVYZ010000002.1 GCA_018303025.1 Candidatus Woesearchaeota archaeon | reverse complement strand
AAAGGAATAGGCCCAAAAAAAGCATTAAAACTAATAAAAGAAAATAATAATTATGATAAAATATTTCAGGATTTAAACCCAGAATTTGATTGGAACGAAATATATAACACTTTCAAAAACATGCAAATAGAAAAGAAATACAATTTAAAATGGAATCCAATAAATAAAGAAAAAGTAAAAGAAATCCTAATAGAAAGGCATGAATTTAATCAGGAAAGAATAGAAAAAATGCTTTCCCAGTTTAAAGATAATAAAAACTCCAGCTTAGATAAATGGGGTTAGTGCATAAACTTTATATATACCTTTTAGTTTAAAATATACATGGCAGCACAAGCATTAATAATTATTCCAGCTATAGTCATAGGCGCAATTATTGGTTTATATGAACTGATTTTAATTCATCGTGATGAAAACTTTCGTGGTTCCCATTGGCTTGGTCATGGTCTTCATTCAGGAATATTCGCAATTGTGGGTACATTTGTAACAATGAATACAACATGGGTATATAACACATTTAATTTCTTGCATCAGGTTCCATTTATTCAAAATCCATTAATATTTCAAATCCTAGTCGGTTTTGTAATGATGATTAAAGTTCATGCAGCATCAGCAGTTGTAAAAGGTACAATGGGTTCTACTAAAGGAATGAAAGAAACCTGGGCTCATTCATTTATAGTAGCAGGATTAGTAGTAGCTGCGCCTTATATTTACCCATTTATCCAGCCAATGTTGCCAAAAACTTGGAAATAAATTCTTAAAATGAAAAAAAGAGGTTCTAAAGATAAAATAGAGAGTAAATTAAACAGAATTCTAAAATTAGAATCAGAAGAACTTAAAGAGTTAAAACAATCAAAAGAGGAACCAGAGTCTTCTAAAAAAAAGATTAGCTCAAAAGAATTGGAAAAATTAAGAGAAGATGCAAAAAGAGATCTTGGAGTACATCCATTAAAGTATGTTACAGAAAGAGACATAGGAAAAGGTTTAGTAGGAGCATTTGCAGCAGTTGTTTCTCATTTTGTTTTCTTAGAAGGTGTCCATGTAGGTGAAAAATTAAGTGATGCCTGGATTATATTATTGTATTTAACTTCATTATTACTAGGAGCAATTATGTTATATGTAGTGGGCTTTAGAACTCGCGAAGACAAAACAATTTTCTATTTTATCCCAATAAGATTATTTGTAATTTACTTTGTAGCATTAGGTGCAACAGTTTTAGTTTTAGTTTTATACCAGCAATTTTTAGATTTGCATACATTATTTAAACAAGTAGGTGCATTGTCAATACCAGCAATGTTAGGAGCTAGCATAGCAGACTTGCTAGGAAAAGAAGAATGAACGACAAACAAGAAGTACTACAAGATATACCTCTTTTTATTGATAGTCTAAAGCAAATTTATACAATAGGTAATGGAATTCCAGATGATAGAGCTGCAATGGAAATAATGGAAAAGGTCAAAGGAATATTACCTTTTATTTTAGTTTTTCCAGATAGAGCAAAATCATACATAAAAGATGAGAAATTAAAAGCGACATTACAAACAATTCGTGCCTTATCATCTAAATTATTACAAGGCATAGAACAAAAAAATATTCAAACATTTAGAATATCTTACAATACTCTTCATTCTTTGCTTTCAAGATGGAATATTTTAAGTAAAAATGATTTAACAATGAGCTTGAAACTGGAAATATATCAATAATTATCTTCTTCCAACTAAAATTCCAAATTCATTTGTATTGTCTCTGACTTTTACAAGATCAGTAGAAGCTTCCTCATGAAAATGATGCCATTCTTCTTTATTATTTCCAGGCAAGTTCAATGAAACTTTACTGATTAATGCTTTTACAGTATTAATATAGCCAATTGATTTATTTCTTATGTCTTCAATAGATATTTCTTTAACAGCATTGTTTAAATCATTGTTATTTATTTTTGTCCTGACTTGATTAGTATAACCAGCAATATTTTGATGATTTCTTTTCAAACCTTCAAAATCAGATGGAGTTAAATTTGGTTTTTCTAAAATTGTTTTAATCTTTCCAAGATATGTAAATGCATAGCCCAAATTCTTATTTATATCTTCCAGACATTGCGCAATAAAATCTTTATTGAAAACAGGCTTAGGTTGTTTTTTTGGTTTTTCTTGTTTTTCAGCAGCTTGTGCTTGCTGAGCTTGTTGTGTTGAAGGTTGGGTTACTTTTTCAGCAGGTTCTGGTTTTGTAGCAGTTTGCGGAGTATTTGATTTCTGAAACCATGTCCAAGGTTTGTACCACTTCTTTGTACTTTGTTGTACAGGTTGTCCTTGTATTGTTGCAGGTTTTTTACTTAACCATGAAAAAAACTTCCATAAACCCAATAAAACTACAATAGCCAAGATACCAATAAAAAAATATGCAAGTAAAGGCAATAATACAATAGTTAAAGATTCAGGCATGAATATAACAGCAATCAAAGCAAATACTAATGCTATTACAACAGCACCAGCTCTTCCTCCTCTGACATTAGGATCTTTTTTGAATAAAGGTAATGTTTTTGCAACCTGATAAATAATAATGAATATTAAAAGAAAAATCAAAAACTTCAGCCAGAATTCGCCATCTATGCCTAAAATAATAACAGGAAAACTTTTCTTAAAATCATTTTTTAAATTCATATCAAAAAGAAAAAGAAAAAGAGTATATAAATATTTTCAAAACTTAAAACCATGTACTAGGATGAAATAACCTTCTGGGAGGTCTATGATATCCGGCAGCTTGCGTTATGGTAGAACCACTTCCACCCTGAGGTCTATTTCCAGCAGGAACAGTTGTTCCTTGGGTTTGACCTGCAACTCTTCCAGTAAAAGGCATTTGAGCTAATTGATTATGCGATGCATAATGCTCTAATCTTCCTAACAATGCATCATACATTTGTAAGTAATCGTTAGCCTTACTTATACTTTTAGTAGCTGAGGTTGAATCAGTAACAATTTCCCTTTTAGCTTTTTCTAAATTCTCATTTATACCAACATAAGCCTTCTGAATCTGATTTTTTATTTGATCCCAATCAGAAGGAAGAGTAATATGTCCTTGGATATTTGGATCCCCATGATGTTCAATAGTTCTTAACCACATCTGTATATCACCATGGATTCTTCTAAAGTTTTGTTCAATAGTTGCTATATCGTCAGGTATTCTTTGAGTTTCTCCAGTTTTGATATTTTTTAATGTTTTAGCCATCATTTTAGAGATATTCTTTTCAACATTAGCTCTTATATATTCAACCTGTACTCCTCTATGTTGAGTTAAATTACTCAATTTTTCAGTTCCAGATTCAATTTGAATTGATCTTAATCTATTCCAGAATATCCATACCATAAATATAATCAATAAAATCACAAGCATGTAAACAAGACCAGAACTCATGTTTGCTATGTTTTCAACCATATAACTATTTCCATTTGCATCTTTAAAGCTAATAGCAATAAAAGAAACAGCCAATGAAATTAATATTTTAACAGCTTTGCTTTTAATGAATTTAAGTAAGTCTAGTCCTAAATAAATCATAGCAGCAATAAATACAAATACACCACCAAGCAAAGCCCATGAAGCAGTTGTCATTGTAGTTAATACATTTCCAGTAATTCCCAAAACACCAGTAATTACAGCAGATGCTGCCTGAATAATAGGATCCATAAATGTAGCAGGACTACTGCTTGCTGAAGATTTTGCACCACCATCAATACCAAGACTTTGTTTTATTCCAGGACCTTGAAGAATACCAGGTGCACCGACAACATCATCAGTTGTTGCATATCCAGTAACATTGTTTCCATAAACACTTCCTATAATTTGAATTAATAATAAACCGCCAATCAAAAATAAAGCAGTATAAACATAATGTGGTTTTATTTTGTTTTTAATCGAAGAAAAATTCATCTATATCTCACCCCTATTTTTAGAAATATTATTTATAATCATGTAATTTTAAAATAAAAGAAATATATAAATCTTTCTCATTAAGGGCGTCTAATAGTTGAACCACTACCGCCTTGAGGACGTGCTCTAGCAGGAACAGTAGTTCCAGCTCTTCTTGTAGCTGTATTTCTTCCAGTAAAAGGCATTTGAGCTAATTGATTATGTCTTGCATAATGTTCTAATCTTCCTAATAAAGAATCATACATCTGCAAGAAACTATTTGCTTTTCTTAAGCTGTCATTAGCTGCATTTAAGTCATTATGAAGTTGTTGTTTAGCTTTATTTAAATTTTCATTTATACCAACATATGCTCTTTGAATTTGGTTTTTAATATCCCCCCAATCACTTGGTAATTGAATTGGATTAACAATATTTGGATCACCATGATGTTCAATAGTTCTTAACCAAAATTCAACATCATTATGAATTCTTCTGAAATTTTGTTCAATTGAAGCAACCTCTTCAGGTACTCTTTCAACCTCACCTTTTTTAACATCACTTAATGTTTTAGCCATCATTTTAGTAACATTCTTTTCAACATCAGCTTTCAAATAAGCAATCTTTTCATTTCTATTTGCAGTTAAAGCAGTTAATGTTTCTGTTCTAGCTGTTCTTTCAACAGTCCTTAAATTATTCCATAATATCCAAACAACAAACATAATTAATAATATTACAACCAAGTAAACAAGAGCAGATGCCATCTGTGCAATTTCAAGAATATATTTTCTGCCCATTGCTACAACAATAAAAGCAACAGCGCAAGAAATAATTATCTTGACTTTTTTATCAGTAATAAATTTTACTTTGTCTAAACCTAAATAAACCATAGCAGCAATAAATACAAAAACACCCAACATTAAAGCCCATGCAGAAGTTGTTATTGTTGTTAATGTAAATCCAAATATATTCAAAGCTCCTCCAATAACAGCAGCAACAGCATTAATAATAGGGTCCATGAAAGTTCCTGATGCAGCAGCATTTGAACCTCCAGAAGATTGCCTTGAAGTTGATGTTTGCCTTTCAGTAGGTGTTGTTTGAGTTTGACTTTGTGTTCCTGTTTCAGCAGTTTGTGGAGCATTTGAAGATTGGACATTTACTCCAGCAGCATTTAATATTTCAGTATTAGACTGTACAGCAGTTCCAGAAGGAGCAGCTGTAAAACCATAAAGATTATTAAGAGAAATTTTAGATTGTGTTCCACCAGCACCAAATTGTTCATTTCCATTCTCAAATTTAGTAACACCAAAAGTTTGTTTTGTAATAGTAGGACTAGATTCAGAACTTATTTGAAATATAGAATCACTTCCTCTTTTGCTAAGACTGCCATCAGCAATATAAGTATCAGCATATTTATTATCACCATCATATCTGTATCTGATTTCAGAAAAAGGTTTTCCATCAGCATCAACAACTTGTTCAATCAAACCATCAGAAGACCTATATGTTGCTAAACCATCACTGTTTCTAAAGGCAAATGTCAATCCTTCTTGATTTGTAAATGAAAATAAATTAGCACCAACAACATTATCCTCAACAGCAAGACCAGTTGGATTGCCATAATCCACCCCATAAGTAGAACTAATTAGTTGGACTAAACCTATTCCAACAATAAGCAATAAAGCAATATACAAATGCTGGCTTTTTATGCTTTTTAAAAATGAAAATATGCTTTTCTTAGGAGTTTTAAAATTTTTATCATGCTCAGAATAATAATTGTAAGAAGGATTGAACTGCGGTATTTTAACATTAACCTTTTTAGTAATCTTTCTCTTCCTCACTTCTTTTTTCATTACTATTTAAGAAAAGTATTTATATATAAATCTTTCTTAATTAAGCAATGCCAACCCTAAAAGAGCTCCTAAAAGACAAATTAAGTGAAAAAGAACTTTCCCTAGTTTCAAATTCTTATGATACAGTAGGAAGCATAGCAATTTTCTCAGAGCTAAAAAAAGAATTAAAAAAGAAAGAAAAAATAATAGCAGAAACATTAATACAAAACAACAGTCATATTTTAACAATAGCAAAAAAAACAGGAAAATATTCAGGAAAATACAGGCTTCCAAAAATAAATATTATTGCAGGAATAAAAACAAAAGAAGCAGTCCATAAAGAAAATAATTGTGTTTTCAAATTAAATATTGAAAAATGTTATTTTTCATCACGTTCAGCATCAGAAAGATTAAGACTATCAAAATTAGTAAAAAACAATGAATCAGTTTTAGTAATGTTTTCAGGCATCGGTGTTTTCCCAATAGTCATTGCAAAAAATTCAAAGCCAAAAGAAATGTATGGAATAGAAATAAATCCAGCCTGCCATAAATATGCAGAAGAAAATAAAAAATTAAACAAGGTAAATATAACATTTCTAAAAGGCGATGTAAAAAAAATTATTCCAAAACTACAAAAAGAAAAAAATAAATTTGACAGAATAATAATGCCATTGCCAAAATCAGCAGAGGATTTTTTAGAAACAGCATTAAAGGTTTCAAAAAAAGGAACAATAATTCATTTCTATGACTTTTCCCAGGAAAAAGACTTTCCAGAACAAAGTATAAATAAAATAAAATCAAAAATAAAAAATTTTAAAGTTTTGAACTCAGTCTTATGTGGAAGATATTCTCCTTATACCCATAGAGTTTGCATTGATTTTCAAATAATTTAATTCTTGCATTTAATTGCAATTGCTTCTTTTATTCCAGATTTTTCAATAGATTTTTTTAAAAGCATATTGAAAACCTGAATTAAAGCTTTTACTTCTTCTTTTTCAGGATTTAATTTGTATAATTGTCCATTGCTTACTTTTCTGGTTGGAACAACAATTTTCTCTTCAATTAATCCTTCCATAACATTGTAAGTTGTAGCTCTATTTAGTTTTACTTCTTTTGCTATATCCCCTATGCTATAATCTAATTCTCTTGTTTCCAATAAAAATTCTATAATTTTATTTCTTGGAGTTTCTCCAAATATTTCACAAAAAACTCCTCCATCCTTCCATCCTGCCATTTTTACCCCCCATTCTTGTTTCTTTTCCTTAAGGTTTTCTTTTTTAAAGAAAAGCTTACACCTCTTTTTTATTCTATTAAACTATAAATTTCTTTTAATCTTTCAGGATTCAAAAATAAATGTCTATCAGAAGGTTTTGGCTTTGTTAACACTAAACCTTCTTTAATGCATTCTTCTAAATCCTTAATTGCCTTTTTGTGTTCATCTTTTGGTAGATTTTTTATCCACCTTAAACAAATTGTTTCAGGCAGATGTTTTCCACCAATACATCTTTGGCTAAGCAATCTTCTCAAAATTACTTTACAGCCAACCGAAACTTCAATCAAATTACATCTAATTTCCTAAGAGATACTAATATTTAAAGCTTTCTATTATTTTAGACAATCAGTCTAAATAGCTAGATTTTATAAGGCAATAAGTATTTTTAAAAATATTTTTTCTTTTACATATATGCTTTTAAAGATATTAATAAAAAAAATCACATGGTTGGAATAAATGCAGCATACGATAATCTTCCTAAATCATATCTATTTTCAGAAATAGCAAGAAGGACAAGAGCATTCACTGCTGCTCATCCTGAATTAAAAGTATTAAGGTTGGGCATAGGAAATACAACAGAAACTCTTCCTCCAACTTTAATAGAAGCACTGCATCATGGTGTTAATTTGCTTTCTTCTCGAGAAACTTATACTGGTTATGGCGATGAACAAGGTAATTCAAAATTAAGAAAAGCAATAGCTGATAGTTATTTAGCTAGAAATATTAAACTTGATCCTTTAGAAGTTTTTGTTAGCGATGGAGCAAAATCAGATTTAGGAAATCTTACTACAATTTTTGGACCAGGAATTGTTGCTGTCCAAGATCCAGTCTATCCAGCTTATGTCGACACAACAGTAATTTCAGGAAGAGCAGGAGCATCATTTAATGGAATTCTTGAAGACCTAGTTTATTTAGTATGCAATGAGAAAAATGGATTTTTCCCTTCATTACCAGAAAGAGCAGATATTATTTATCTATGCTATCCAAATAATCCAACAGGTGCAACAGCAACTATTTGATGCAGCTTATTCTGCATTTATTCAAGATACTAATTTACCAAGAAGTATTTATGAAATTGAAGGTGCAGATAAATGTGCAATTGAAGTTAATAGTTTCTCAAAGTCAGCTGGATTCACAGGAGTAAGATTGGGATGGACAGTTGTACCTAAAACATTAGTTGTAGACAGAGCAGAACCAGGAAAAGTAAATTCATTATGGAATAGAAGACAAACAACTTTCTTTAACGGTGCATCTAATATTCCTCAAGAAGGTGGATTAGTTGTGCTAACAGAACAAGGACAAAGAGAATGTCAGGCAATAATAGATTATTATTTGGAAAATGCAAGAATCATAAGAACAGGTCTTCTTGATTTAGGAATAACTTCTTTTGGTGGAGAAAATGCACCTTATATCTGGATGAAAACACCTTATGGAATGAAATCATGGGATTTTTTTGATAAACTATTAGAAGAAACGCATGTCGTAGGAACACCAGGTGTAGGTTTTGGACCAAGTGGAGAAGGTCATTTTAGATTATCTGCATTTGGACATAGGGAAAATATAGAAGCAGCAGTAGATAGTATAAGAAAAAATTTAAGGTTGTAAAATGACAGGTAGCTCAATATCATTGCCATCTTCTTTAACAAAAAGCAGACTAGAAGAAATAGCTCAAACATTTGGAACTCCTTTTTTGATTTATGATGAAAATGGAATAAGAGAAACATTAAAAAGAATAAATCGTGCTTTTTCCTGGAATCCTGGTTTCAAAGAATATTTTGCAGTAAAAGCTTGCCCCAATCCTTCTATTTTAGAAATTTGCAGAGATGAAAAAGCAGGGGCAGATTGTAGTTCAGCACCAGAGTTGACATTAGCATCATTGGTAGGTATGCAAGCAGAAGAAATAATGTTTACTTCAAACAATACCCCTATAGAAGAATTTAGACAAGCAAGAGATTTAGGAGCAATAATTAATTTTGATGATATAACTCATATTCCTTTTTTCATTTCTCATGTAGGACCTCTTCCGGAATTCTGTTGTGTTAGATATAACCCAGGAGAAGAACGAACAGGAAATTCAATAATCGGAAATCCAGAAGAAGCAAAATATGGGATGACTAAAGCACAAATTTTTCAAGCATTAAGAATAATGAAACAAGAAGGTGTTAGAAGATTTGGATTACATACCATGATTGCTTCCAATGAACTAAATCCTCAATACCATATAAACACAGCAATTATGTTATTTAATTTAGCAGTACAAATTCAAGATCAATTAGGAATAAGATTAGAATTTGTAAATACAGGTGGTGGCTGGGGAGTTAATTACAAACCAGAACAAAAACCATTAAACCCAAGAGAAGTTTCTTCAGGAATAAGAGAAGCTTATGAAGGAATCATAGTGCCAAACAGATTAAACACTTTATCTATTGTAATGGAAAATGGTAGGTTCATTACAGGCCCAAATGGTTGGCTTGTTATGAGAGCTCGACATGAAAAGCATACTTACAGGGAATATATTGGTGTAGACGCTACAATGGCTGACTTTATGCGTCCTGGAGTCTATGGTGCATATCATCATTTAATTGTTCCTGGAAAAGAAGAAGAATCACCAGATCATGTTTATGATATAATTGGAAGTTTATGTGAAAATTGTGATAAGTTTGGAGTACAAAGACATCTTCCAAAAATAGAAATAGGAGATTTGGTTGTTTTATGCGGTGCAGGTGCTCATGGCAAAGCAATGGGATTTAATTATAATGGAAAATTAAGGGGTCAAGAGCTTCTATTAAAGTCCGATGGAAAAGTTGAAATGATAAGAAGGCCAGAAACTCAAGATGATTATTTTGCAACCTTAAGATTTCCAGGGTCTAAATATTAATTTTTATAATCTCTAGCAATAATATAAAATTCAGAGCTTCCTTTTTTACTTGCTTGAGGTTTAAACAATTTAACTTGTTCAAATTTATTCTTGACTAATCTTTCAAATTCAACTTCATTTGAATTTTGAAATACCTTGCAGATAAAACTCCCTTTTTTTCTTAGAACATTGCAAGCAATTTCTAAAGCTTTTTTATCAAGTAAAGATGACTTTTGCATATCTACATCTTTTATTCCAGTTAATTTAGGAGACAAATCAGAAAGCACTAAATCAAATTTTCCCAAATCATAAATTATTTTCAATTCATCTTTATTCATAATATCTAATCTTAAAACCTGGACATTTCCAAGTGTCTTAACTTCTCTTATATCAACACCAATTACATTAGCTTCTCTTTCAAAGCAGTATTGTAACCAGCTTCCAGGATAGCTTCCTAAATCAAGAATCCTGACCTTTTTTTTAATAAGATTATATTTTTTGTTAATCTCATCCAATTTGTAAATGCTTCTTGCTCTATAACCCTCGCTCCTGGCTCTCCTGGTTAAAACATTCATCATTGTTCAGCTAACTTCTCAATTCTTTTTAATCTTTCATTAATATTATCCAGTTTCGCTTCAACAGTAGAAAGTTTGCTTATAATTAACTGATGTTCATTATCACCATAAGAAGATTGACTAATAGGTTGTTGTCTTATTGGTTCAGGTTGAGAATAACTAGGTTGGTTATATGCTGGTTGATTAAAATTTTGCTGCTGGTTAAACTGGGAATCATCAGCAGGTTGCTGTTCAAAGTTATTTCCAGAATCAAAATTAAAATCATCTTTTTTCTTGAACCATTTAAACGGATTTAAGCTAAACATATAATAATTAAAATAAACATTAATATAAAGATTTCTATAATACTAAAAAGTAATATTTCTCTACAAGAGAAAAGTATATATATTTGTAATTTATTTTTAAAAAGGGAGATGATAATATGGTAATATCATTAGCAACAGATATAGCACAAGTTAAAGCATTATTACAACAAGGAAAAAAACTAGAAGTTAAAATTTTATTGAGAAAAAATGAAACTTTGTTTCAAGACGTAGAAGGGGATATACGAAGATTATCAATCAGATTAACTGAAATAAGAAGTATGATTTCTTATACTATGAGATTCATTGAAAAACCAAAATCTTTTGGAAATGAAGCTACGGTAAATAGCTTAATTACGAAATCATTGGATGATTTAGATAAAAAAAGAAGAGATTTAAGAACAATGATTATAACAGCTGAACAATCTTTGGCAAGATTGCAAAGTTAATTTTTTTAAATTTCTAAATTTAATCTTTTACTTTTATGCACAGCAGAAGGAGTGTCTCCGCCATGCCAGCTTAATTTAGGTTTTACAGCTAATGGAAATATTCTCTCAGAATTATCATCTAAAACCAAAGCAGAGCCTTTCTCAGTAGGCAAATTATTGAAATAAGAAAGTAAAGAAGAAGTCAAATAAGTCTGCATAATAGAACTTAATGCTTCAATATCAAACTTAGCAGTTAATCTATGACTAATAACAATATCTGATTGAGTCATAGCATCTTTATGAATCTCTCCAGGTTGCTGAGTAGCTAATACTAAAGAAATTCCAGGCTGTCTTCCTTCTCTCAATAATCTAACTAAAGAATTAGTAGCAGGAGTTTCTTTTTCTTTATGTAAAAAATTATGTGCTTCATCAATAATTAACCAGACTAAAGGCATCTCTCTTTTTTCTTCTTCCATTTCAAAATAATGTTTTCCTTCTTCAATGCTTCTTTGTTCCTCTAATTTTCTTGCATCAATTCTTTCTTCTAAAATTAATTTGCATAATAATCCAACAACTAATGCTTTTACATTGCTTTCATTATAACAGCTAATATCTAATATTGAAGTTTGATTTCCTTTTAACAAATCACTTATTTTAGAGCCATCTTTAGAAAACAATCCCCATGACTTTGCAGCAATAAATCTGTTTTCAACAGCTAATTTTAAATTATTCTCAAATTTCTTATTCTTCCTTACTTCATCAATGATGTCATCAATAGAATAATTCTTTCCTTCTAAATCATTTAAAACAGATTCAATTAATACACCTAAAGAATCACTTATCTTAATTTCAAAAACACTGCACCAGTCAAATGCACTTAACATAGAAGTTTTCAAAGTAAAGCTTGCATCAGTTGCAACATTTTTCTCCTTGTAATAATCATATTTTCCTTCAGGTGTAAATACTTTTACATCAATTGCTTTTGGCTTTTGCCCCCACTTTTCTAATAAATCTCTTTGCTTCTCATTAGGATATTTCATTGTCCAGAATATTCCCATTGTATCAAAAATTAAAATAGCTAAATTTTTCTTGACATCCTCTTCCATGTCAGCAACACCTTCAGTTAAAACAGAAAGAGTGTATGATTTACCCGAATTATGAGAGATTATCCCATTAGCAATAAAAGAATGATTTTTTTCAACAGATAAATCATATACTTTGCTGATTCCATCTATTTCATCAATTTTAGTTATAGCAAAATAACTCAATTGCATAGGTTCTAATGTTTGTAATAAAAAACTATTTTTAGAAAAATTCTCATTATTAGCAGTTCCAACTAAAAAATCTCCTTTTTTTATTTCACAGCCTATTTTCCAGATTAATTCTTTGTTTTCATATAAAAGCAAGGGATGTTCTTTAGTAACCACAATATTTTTTCCATTTGAAAATTCTATATTTAGTAAAGCTTCATCCTGAATGTCATAAACCAATAATTTTGCATTTTCAATTTCAAACTCTTTTTTGTCTTTATTAAAAGAATAAACCTTGTCATTTTTTTCATCAAAATCTTTAATTTGTTTAAAACCTTTGTCCGTAAAAATTAGTGTATCTCCTGTCAAACAGCCTCTTTTTCCAGAAACTAAAATTACATGAGTCTTGGCAACATCCAGATAAACCTTGTTGCTTAAAGAGACATTTTGTCCCATCTTGACATATTGCTTTCCAAGAAAAACTAATCCTCTTTTTCCATAATCTCTTTTCTCGCTTTCAGTTCTTCCTATTATAATATCATAATCCATTAAAATAAATAAAGAACCTCTTTTATTAAATCTTTTCTAATTTCCCAAATTTCCCAGCACTTAATTGTTTCTCGCCTTGAAATTCAGAGCAATAACCATTTGTAATCTTAATTTTATCCCCTATATTGACTTTTTCAATTTCATCATTCCATAAAGTTAATTTTATTTTTCCAGAATCATCCTCAAGCATAGCATTGCAAACTCTTCCTACCTTCCCAAATTTATTAAATTCTCTAATAGGATCTTTAGAAACAATTTTACCTTCAACATCAATTTTTCCCTGATTTGCTTTTACTTCTTTGATTTGCATCAAAAGAATTTAAAGTGAGTCTTTAAAAAATTATCTAAAGAAATTTCATATAATTCATTTCTTTTTTCATTTTAGCAGAAGACATTTTTAATATAGGTTTTAACTCTTCAATTTTCTCATTCAAAGCAACATTTTTATTATTAGCAATCCACATTTTTAATATTCTCTGGTTTCTGTCAAATTTCAAATTTTCTTTCTTGCAATTTTTAGATTCAGCAACCTTATGTATAGAAAAAAACTTCTGGTAAACTAAATACCTGTAATATTGCCTCTTCATTATTCTATGTTTAAACAAGTCAGCTTTTGATAATGCTTCCATTCCTAATGCTAATTCATCCCCAGAATAAACTTTAGGAATATTCTCCTCTAAATAAAGAAGTAATTCATCTAAGTCAATTACAGCATTGTCAGTAATTTTATGAATCAAAGAGTAATCATTGCTTTTGAAAATCAAATTCAAATAATAAGCTAACTCTTCTTCATTCTCTCTTTTCCCTAAAGAATCCAAATTTCCATTAGAAACAGTAAACAAATCAATTAATGCCGCTCTTAAATCACCTCTTGAACTTCTTGCAATAGCTCTTATTAATTTATCATCCTTATCTTCTATATTCTCTTTAATAGCTACGCTTTTCAAATGATTGTACATATCTGAATAATTTATTTCATTAAATTCAATTAACTTGCATTTCTTTCTTAAATTTGAAAACTTCCTGTCATAAGGGTCAGAACAAGTAATAACAACAGCAAAATCAGACTTCTCTACAATGTTAACAATCTCTCCAACAAAACCTCTGTCTTTTCCAGAAAATCCTTCTAATTCATCTATTAAAATTATTTTTCCATTAAAGAATAAGCTTCTTTGATTCATTGCATTCCCAATCAATCTTTTTACACTTTCTTTATCCCCAAAATCAGAAGCATTAATCTCAATAACCTCTGCTTTCATCTCACCAGCAATAGCATAAACAGAGCTAGTCTTTCCTATCCCGTATTTGCCATAAATAATAGTTGGAATCTTATTAACAATATTCTGTCTTAATACTCGTAAGTTCTCTCCCTGCCCAATTATTTCAGAAGTATTTTTTGGCTTGTATTTATCCTGCAGCATAAAACTAATTCATAGTTCTCTAATTATAAGTATTATTGGAAAAAATCAGTTATTTTGTAAAAAAAGTTCAAATCAAAACCTTTAAAAAGCATAAATACCACTATAAAGTAACTAACATTTAGGGAGGATTATTAAAATGAGAGTACCAAATTCAAGTTTTCTAAAAGCAGGTTTGACAGCATTAGCTTTAACAGCAGGTGCTTTAGGCATAGCAGGTTGTTCTAAAGATGATGCACAAACACGCGTATCAACACCAATTAGAGAAGAAGCACCAGTTAAAGTTGCAAGTCCATTATATCCTATATTAAATTCTGTACCATCAATTTATTCTGTACAAACATTTTATTCTGATGATATTCCATTAAGACAAGATATATGGTGGCAAAATGAAACAGTAATAACATTTTTAGATTCAACCGGGAATAGATATATTCTTAAACATAGTGAGGCACGTGTACACGAATGGGTTGGTAATTCTATAAATGATTTTATAGATTCTTCATATGTATTAATAACACCACAAGGAAAAACAGTAGATGATAAAAATTTAACCCCTATAGATAGAAGAAATTTAAGAAGAATATTCTCTTCTGCTAATGAGGCAACGGATAAAAGATATTCATCATCATCCGACCCCAAAGAAAGAGAAATGGCAAGAGAAAGTGATTATAATTTATATGGAGAGGATGCATATACAGCATTCAAAAATAGAGATTCAGCAAAAGGACTTCTAGCTAGATAAAAACAATAGTGATCAAATCCTAAAAAGAGTAATTTTTTCTTTCTTTTTTTATATTTTCTTCTTTAAATAACTAAAAACATCTTTCTCAAAACCATCAAACTTTTTAATTAAATCTAAATCAATATCCTCATTAAATTCATAATCTAAAAATTCATTAAAAATCTTCCTGCCATAAATGTTTTCAACAACCTTTCTTTGCACTAAAAGTACAGGCAAATGAACTTTATCCTCTTCATTTAATTTTATTTTCTTTAATAAATTTAATAATTTAGTATCATCTTTTAATATAACATGAACTAATTCATGAATCAAAATTTGTTTAACTTTTTTAATATCTAAAGCTTTCACAGTTAATGGATAAGATATAGCTTCAAAGCCCATATTTTTAACAACAAAACATGGAATTTTATCATATTTAAATTTCAAACCAGAAACTTTCTCAATCTCTTTCATAATTTTGCTTTCATCTTTTCCCCAATCTTTAGAAAGCTTAGAAACATAATTAATCATAAAATCTTTTTGTTTAGAAGTATAAGGAATCAAACTCATTTCTGATAATAATTCATCAAAGACAGTTGAATATTTGAAATGTATGTTCATCATTTTTTATTTTTTCTTCACTTAAGGCTTCCTTTCTCAAGAAAACTTTTGTTTTCTGGAGTCTAGAAAAGTTTAACTTTTCTCGACTAAAGAAGGCTTAGTTATGGAAGCAAGCAAAGCTTCTATTTGTATAAACTCATCTCCTCCTTCTACAATCCTAAACTCTATCTCAGCAGTCTTTTCTATTATATTTAACTTTTCCCTATCACTCACTTCCAGTTCCCAAATCACTTTTTGCATTGTTTTTATAATATCTAATGCAGAAAATCCGTCATAAAGCATTAAATTCATCACTCTTTCTTTAGCATTAAGAAAGCTTCCTTTTAATGCATTATCCAAAACTTCTTTTACTTTTTCCATATGGAACGGTTTTGAAACCTGTAACACTAAATCTTTAGTAATTTTAGAAGATAGAGCAGAACAACTTTGTATTATGTTTTCAGCTCTCCTAACATCACCTTCACCAGCATCAGCAATTAAATGTAGTATTTCTTCATTAACCTCTAAATTTTCTTTATCAGCAATATTATGCAATATATTAACTAAATCTTCTCTTTTCAAAGCCTGAAATCTAAAAATAGCACATCTGCTTACAATAGGATCAATAATTTTAGAAGAATAATTGCAGCTTAAGCAAAATCTTGTAGAAGAAGAAAAATTCTCCATTGTTCTTCTTAATGCCTGTTGTGCATCTCTTGTTAATGAATCACACTCATCTAAATGAATTATTTTAAATGGAACATCTCCCATTGGTTTTGTCTTTGCAAAATTCTTGATAGTATCTCTCACAACATCAATTCCCCTGTCATCACTAGCATTTAAATCCAAAAAATTCTGTCTCCAGTTTTCTCCAAATAATGTTCTTGCTACAACTAAAATTAAAGATGTTTTTCCAACACCAGCAGGTCCAGCAAACATCATATGAGGCAAGTTTCTTTTATCAACAAATGCTTTTACTGTTCTTACTATATTTTCCTGTCCTTTAACCTCTTCAAAAGATTTCGGCCTATACTTCTCAATAAAAATATCATTCATTTTAGTTTTCTTTCCTGAAGGTTTCTTCCTTTTGTTTTTCTTTTCCGAAGTTTTCTTTCTTAAAGAAAAGCTCAAAGAAAGCTTCATTCATAAAAGAAGAAAAACATAAGTTTTCTTTCTTAAAGAAAAGCTCAAAGAAAGCTTCATTCATAAAAGAAGAAAAACATTTCACTTTAAAAGTATTGTTGGAAATAAATGTTTATATTCTTCTTTCCTGAAGTTATCTTGCTTCTTTTTTCCCAAAGGTTTTTTCTTCGCAAGAAAAAAGCTTTAAGCACATTGTCGTTGAAGGTTTTCATGTAAACTTAAAGAATATCTAACCAGCATCCTATCAACAAGATTAGGTTCTTCTTGCAAGACTGCTTTTTTTACTAATCTTTGATGAATCCTTCCTCTTAAAAAAACCTTAAATTTATTAGTTTTAGTTACATTTTCATTTGGCAAACCATAAACTTCAGTTAAAACTCTGCTAAAATAAGCTGAAATTTCTCTCATTACAATATGATAAATATCTCTTTGATTTTCATCACAAATTTCAATTAATTCTCTAGTTATTTCAGGAAGAATTTCAATATCAGAAGAGTTTTGTTCTAATTTTTCTCTCCCTCTTGTTAAAATTTCAGATTCTCTTTCTTCTCTTGTCCTTATTCTTCTTTTTAATAAAGCACTTTCAGCTATTTGCTCTGGTGAACGTTTAAGCCCATAAGGACTAATTGTTTCATTATATCCTGGAAAGTTAGCACTAAAATAACCATTAGTCCTGTCTTCTACCCCAGAAAACCTAATTACCCTTAAATTAACCATGTTTACCCTAATTGAGAAAACTTTATATAGTTATTTCTTATCCTAAAAATAGAGGTGGTGTTATAATATGGTTAAAAAAAAGAGTTCTAATAGAAAAAAAAGTTCTGATATTAAATCCAATATAAAATCTTTGAGACATGCTCTTAAGGATTATATGAAACATGCTTTATTTATTGTTCGTGGAAATCAAAAAGCAAATAAAAGTATTAGGACACATACTAAATCAATTCATAATGATTTAAACAAACTTGAAAGTTTTTATCATAAAGCAAGGAGGGTGAAATAAAATGGGATGGTTTTCTAGAGGTGGAACAAAATTTGATAGATTATTAGATCAAATGTCAAAATTGCCTAAAGCAGAAGCTGATTTACTTCTCGATCAAACAACAGAAGAAAGAAAAGAAATACCTGAAAAAAAAGAAGAAGAAAATTTTATTGATAAAATAAATGCAACCTATAAACAAAAATATGGAAGAACTTCTGCAATTTCTGTAAGTATGCAGGCAGCTGCAATAAAAGCGAATGCATTAAAAGCAACTGCAACCGCAGATTTAAAAAGATTTAAAGAAGGATTTTCAAGTTTTATTAAAGCTTATAGAGCAAAAAAAGGTATAAAAGCTGCTGAAGCTATAGGTGCTGATACAACGGCAGTACAAGAGCAACTAAATATTTTCACACGTGAATCAGAAAAAAAAATGGAGCTTATTAAAAGTCTAGTAGATGAACAGATTGTACGGGACAAAGTAGAATTAAGAGCATATGAATCTTTTTTAAAGGATTTACAAGAACAAAATGATATTAGAAAACAGTCGATATCAAAACTTAAAGAAGCCATTCGAGCTCTTGATCCATCAGCACCACAGCAATTTGCAGAAGATAATGATGACCTAATAGATATCATCTCATTTTTAGAAAAACAAATTCTTAAAA
>JAGVYZ010000001.1 GCA_018303025.1 Candidatus Woesearchaeota archaeon | reverse complement strand
CATTCAATAAACACTTCAGTAGTTTTCTCAGTTACTCTTCCTGTATCTTCTGAATTAATAACAGGAGGCATAGATAAAATATCATTCTTTCCATCAATAAATATCGGATATTTTTTTAATCCCTTTAACAAATAACCATAATCTTTTCCTGTTTTATGTTTTTCTAATATTTCATTACCATCCATTACAACAGCAGAATCTAATGGAACAAAATGAATATCTTCTGGAAATAATGCTTTAAAATAAATAGGCAATGAAATATTTTCCATTGGATATATGCCTATAGCACATTTCTTCCTGTTTCTACCATAAGTAACATGTAATTTCTCTTGTAACTGAATAAGTGATTTTATCTTTTCATCATTTAAATTTAATTTTTTAACAATAGCACAAGCAGTATAATCTCTTATCCCTTTAACAGAACTCTCAATAAAAACCTTATAATCAGATTTCTTAGCTTTATACTGTCTTAATCCAGTTTTTGCATTAATAAAAGAACTTAAAGCACGAGAAAATCCTTCCTCACTTAACATATCTGGTCTGTTAGGAAATATTTCAACAATAATTTCTTTATCATTAACTTCTTCTAAATCAGTACCTAACATGGAAATTCTATCTTTTAATTCCTCTAAACCTAATTTCTTCCCAATTAAATTTTCTACAACTTTTCTGTTTAGTGTTACTTTAGGCATTTTTTACAAGATTAATCTCCTTACCTTTTTTATCATACTTTGCAAATATCTCTTTTTTAACCATATTAAATGCATCTTCCACATCAACATCTAATTGATTAGCTAATCTGCATAATGCAAAGAATAAATCTCCAATTCCATCTTTAAAAATTTCTTTCTTCTCTTTAGCAATCTTTATTCTCTCTTCCTCATCCTTATATCTTAAGTGCTGTGACATTTCAATTAATTCTTCATGCAAATGGTCAAACTTGTCAACATTAGGAACATCTTTCCAATTATTCCTAATAGCAAAATCTTTCACAGCTTTCTGAGCATCCTTAATTGTTGTAGGCATTCAATCTGTTAAAATTGTCAATTATTTAAACTTTACTTGTTAAATATTTTAACATAGAGTATACTAATTCAACGATGAGGACAACCAAGCCAACAACAAGGTCTGCGTTTTCCTTCTAAAAGTTCTCTTCTTACTCTTTCTATATGATTTCTTCTTGTCTCTGGTTTCTTAACAGAATTAACCCAACAAATCCATTCATTTCGTGCCAGAGGAGTAAGATTATTCCATATTTCTCTAGTCTTTGAAGAAGAGAGTAGAGTTTTTCTTAGATCTGTTGGTACTTTATGTACTACACCAGAAGAAATTTCTTTTTTCGTCATAAAATTAATTAGTAAATATTCTATTTATACTTTTCTTAAGCATATGTAAAATTTACTTTAAAAAAAGTTAATGTAATTTAAGTTTCTTATCTTCACATTTATGAATTTTTACAGTAAATGCAGCTTCCACTAAAGATTTAAATTTTCCAAATTCTACAGATTCACCTAATTGTAATTTTAATACTTCCAACAATGGAGCATCATTGATTAAAATAGGACCATCACCACGCACTTCGAAAAAAATTTCAGGATTATAATCAAAAGCTAAAGTAGCACCAACAGGCATAGAATTATACCAATGCTCAACCGCCTGGCATGCCTTTCCTAAGTATTCTTCTACATATCTTAACCCACGTAAGCAAGTTATTAAATCAACATCTGGTGGTAAAACCGCTTCAACTACATTCCCCATTCTTCTAATAACTCCGTAGTCTAATACTTCATCACCTTTAACCCTAGTATCAATATCAATTCCAACAGCAGTTATCTTAGGAAGAATATCTTTACGACCATCACAATAAAAAAGATCTTTAAGACCTATTCCTGCTTCAAAGTTACCACAACACATATCATACCAAACAAATTTTCCATTTTTCTCTAGGGTACTTAATACCCTTTCTCTAAAATCTAAGCCTAATAATTGTTCATAAAGACTTAAGGTTCTTTCACGAACCATGTCTCTAAATCTAAGTCTACTTCTTAAATCTTCATCACTAATTATTGGCTCCATATATCTCATTATTTATTAAACTAGGGACGTTTTTTAAAGCTTTCTATTTTGTTACTACTAAAAAGTTTCTATAAAGAAAAAGTTTATAATAAGAACCTTTATATACCTAAGGTATATGATTATACAATAATGGTGTATAAATATGATAACTAAAAATGAGAAAAAAGTTTTAAGAATGCTATTTGCAGAATTAGGAAAAGATAATTCAATTAATCAGATTGCTAAAGCTTGTAATTTAGCTCCCAATGGGGCATTTAAAATATTAAGAAAATTTGAAAAAGAAGGAATATTAGAAGCAAAAAATATTGCAAATATAAAATCTTATAAATTAAATTTTAATAATGAAAAAACAAGAAATATTCTTGAACTTTCTCTTATTCCAGAAATAAACGGAAGAATTAAGTTTAGGTTAGATGACTTAAAACCACTAAAAGAATTAACTATCTCTTGTATTATTTTTGGGTCTTATATTGATCCAAAAAAAGAGCCGAATGATTTGGATATTTTATTTATTTTAGATAAAAACAAGTTTACATCATTTAAAACTAAAAGTTCTCAAATATATCAAATAATCCCTTTAAAAATTCATGAGGTTTTACAAACAAAAGAAGATTTTGAAAAAAATATTGCTATAAATAATATTATAACAGAGATAATTAAGACTGGAATAATATTATGGGGATACAAAGAAATAATAGAACTAGTTAAAAATGAATACAAAAGATAAAATAAAAAGTTGTTTAAAAGAAGGCGAAAAAGGAGAGTCATTATTACATTTTAAAATATATATTAAATAACATACATTTTAGAAAACTTTAAATAAACTAATTATATTAAATTTATATACCAACTGCTAGAGAGTTCATTTGGTTTAAGTCCAAAGGGACAAACTAGGCTTGCGGCACTCCTGTAGTGTCCTTTGGTATTATTTTTTCAAGAATTTTTCAATATCTTCTAAAGAGATTTCAACATAAGTATCCATCTTGTTTTTACTATCTTTTCTCATTAAATAAGCATATTTATCTGCATTAGAATTCTTGTCAAATTTAGTATAATTTATTTCTATTTTTAATCCTAAAATTTCCATTAAAAAATGTTTAAGATTAGTGTTTATATCTTGCTCATGACCATAAAAGTCTCTGCAAATTTCTAATTTTATCTCTTTTTTATTTAAATTTAAAGCTTTAAATAGATAATAAATAATAGTACAATAGAGTCTTATTCTGAATGAAGCTTTACCACTATTAGAAGTATTATATCTATACTTTCCTTCTCCTAATCTTGATTTTAATACACGAATAAGTCTTTCATCAAATTTAAATCCTTTAATAAAATTGTTTTTATCAGCTATAACTATAATATAGTCTTTATTTAATATATCTTCTCCACTAACATCAATTTCAAATATCACAAAGAATCAAGTTATACTTTGTTTATAATAGTTAAACAGATTTTGGGATAAATTTTACTTCATCCATGCTTTTATCTCTCTTAAATGTTTAATATCATTTTTATACAACATTCTTATGTCTTGAATTTTATAATAATCTAAAATTAATCTGTCAAAACCAGGTCCCCAAGCTAAAACAGGAATGTCTTTTCCAATTATTGGAATAGTAACTTCTGGTCTCATTATTCCAGCACCACCAAGCTCTATCCATTCTTTATGAACAGGATGGAAAACATCAATTTCAGTTGAATGACTTGTATAAGCAAAATAAGCAGGTCTAAATCGAGCTTTTTCAAAACCCATTTTCTTAAAAAACTCTTTTAAATATCCTAATAAATCTCTAAAATTAACATTCTCATCAATAACAATTCCTTCTGTCTGATTAAATTCAAACAAATGTTTCCAATCCAAAGTTTCATTCCTAAAGCATTTTCCAATAGCAAAATATTTTCCAGGAATATCTTTCTTAGTTAAACTAGCAAGCATATGGGCACTTAAAGAAGTGGTATGAGTTCTTAAAACATTTTTTTTAGCTTCTTCTAAATTCCATTTATACTGCCATCCCTTGCTTTTTCCATAACCTTCTTCATGCATTTTCTTGACATTAGCATAAATTCCAGGTAATTTTCCTTTCTCAGGATTATTTAAAAAAAATGTATCTTGCATTTCTCTAACAGGATGGTCTTGTGGAGTAAACAAAGCATCAAAAGTCCAAAATGAAGTTTGAACTAAGGAACCTTGCATCTCTTTAAAACCCATATCCATCCAAGTTCTTCTTGCATAATCAATAGCTTGGTTGACAAAATGCCTTTTTCCAGAAGATAGACTTCCTACATTTAAACTAACATCATATTGCCTGAATTCTTTTTTCTTCCATTCTTTGTTTAATAATATTGAAGAATTCAGGCTTTCAATTAAATCAACATTTAAGTTCTCTTTTACAATGTCTTTTCCTAAAGGAGTTAATTTTGTTTCAAAATCATTTATTTTTTTGTTTTCAATAATTTCTTTTCTCTCAGTTAATTGCTTGACAAAATACTTTTGTTCTTCATTTAACGTATCTGTTTTCAAAGGTAAACTTTTAAGAAAAACATCATAACCATTATTTAAAATAAAATCTCTTCCTTCTTTAGTTATATTTATTTTATCTTTAATTTCAATTAATTTCTCCCTCTTTAATTTTCCAATAGAAATGCTCAATTCATTATCATCTAGCTTAGCAACTTCCTTTATTTTCTTCAAATCTAAAGAAGCTTTTTCAATAGCTTTCAAAAATCTTATTTCAGGAAAACCTTCTTTTAGGTATTTTTCACCATTTTTAGCAAGAACAACAACCTCTCTCTCATTCTTAACATTAACAACTAATTTTTTATTTTCAAGCCAAAGTAGAGCTCTCTGAACCTCAACTTCCTGCATTTTTGACTTTTCAACAATGTTTTTAACAGAATTTATTTTCTCAGTAACAAAAGGCAATACCTTTCTTTCCAAAGGATGTAACTTCTTTACTATATCATTCATTTTTCTTTTTTCTTTCCTGAAGGTTTCTTTCGTAAAGAAAGCTTCTATCATTCATTTAATTTAGCATAAGTTAGAAGTTTAAAAATGTTACTTAAAGAGTTTTGAATATAATTCTCTTCCTCTACCTATTAATCCTGGTGCAACAATAAGTTTTCCCTCTAATTTTGTTTTATATGAATCATCCCATATGCTTTTCATAATTTCACAGATAGCTTCAGAAGAAAGAATCCTGACTGTAGAATCTACCATAAATGGTATCCACAATTTATATTCTCCAGGTATAACTTCTCTAAAAAATAAACCTTCACCTAGCATTCCGAGAAGTGTCAAAACATTTAAATTCATATTTCTTCTATTAAAATCTTCTTTACAATATTCTCGATATTCAGAAGTAGTTCCAACTAAATAAGTCAATAAAGGATTATCTTTAATTCTCATATTTTTCATTAAATTCAGAAGTTTATAAAACTTTGTTTTTTAGCTTTTTTGTAGTAGTAACACTTTTAATAACCTTAACATAACCTTTATTTAACCCGCCAAGTCTAAAGATAATAACTTCATTTATCTTAGCTTTTTTAGCTTCTTCCAAATCATTTTTTAAGTCTTTAAAACTTAAAATAGGCTCATAGCCTAAAATTCCTTTTGCAATAGTTCCAAAACTAGCTATAAAATTATTCCCATACTTCTCTTTTTCTCCCTTTAATTCTTCTTCTAGATTGCTCACATGATGCATTGAACTATAAAACATTTTAATTACTCTTTTATCAAAATGCAACCCTAAGAATTTCATTACTTTATCTTTAATGCTTCCATTAGGGAAATATTCGCAAGTATAAACGTTTTTATAATTTTCAATAAATTTTCTTATATTAAAAGCTTGAGTTATAAACAATAGTTTATTTCTAGTAAAAGGCAACTCCAAATCAATCATCACAGGTATACTCTTCCCCTGTAACCCATTAAAAATCCTAAGAATAGCCTTTCTTTTAGAAAAAGGAGAAAACCAGTAACCTTCATTCATTTCAAGAATAGGCCAGTAAACTACTTCAATAACATTCTTATTTTTTATTTTCTTCTCAATTTCTAAAAACTCATTTAAAGACTTAGCAGCAATATACAATTTAGTTTTAAAATCAACTAATTTTACTTTATCTAAATTCTCTTCAGTAGGAAACTCTTCAAAAAAGCTTATTATCATTAAAATAAAAAATTAAAGAAATACTTAAACTTATCTAGAACTTAGTTTTTATCACTCAGGTTCTATTTCGCGAGCTTTTCTAAGTTCTCTTCTTGTAGTATAACCTCTTTTCTCTATGTTATAACGAACACACTTCTACTTTGCTCGAAGCCTCTTTGTTAATAAATAAAAAGAAAGATTTATAAAGTAACATTAACACGATAATGTTATAACATTATCATCATAATATAACATGGCAGAAAAGGAATTTTTTGATAGAAAGAATGAATTAAAGATTTTGCAAGAGAAATATATAGAACTTTCTCCTTCAAATATGTTAGTTCTTTATGGTAGAAGAAGAGTTGGAAAAACAGAGTTAGTTAAACAATTTTTAAAGAATATAAAAAATCACTTCTATTTTTATGTAGAAGTAACTCAAAAAAGTGAAATTTTAAACTATCTATCTAAATCTGTAAAAGAACAACTTGGAGAAAAAATTGTCTTTAAAGATTTTTATGAATTTTTAAACTATATTGGCAATAAGACTGATAAAGAACCTTTTGTTTTAGTTATTGATGAATTTCAAAGATTCTTAGATATCGCTCCAGAGTATATCAGCAGTTTACAAAATGCATGGGATTCAAAGTTAAAACATAAAAAAATATTAATTTTGCTTCTTGGTTCATCTATTGGAATGATACAAAAAATTATGAATAGCAAAGCAGGAGCTTTATATGGAAGAGCACAAAAAATAAAAATTTCTCCATTTAAATATTCTGATTTCAGATTAATGTTTAAAGAAATGCTAGAAGAAGATAAAGTAATGACTTATTCTGTCTTTGGTGGGACTCCTGATTATCTTGATAAATTCAAAAAAAGCAAAGGAGACATTTATGAAAGAATTTTTCACTTAGTATTAAAAAAAGGAGCTGTTCTATTTGAGGAGCCAAAAAACCTGTTAGAATATGAAAATGTAAGAATTCATGCAAAGTATAATGCTATTTTGGGGGCTACATCTTCTGGAAAAGAAACTATGAAAGAAATAGAAGATGTTACTCACATTACATCTCAAACTATGCCTGCATATCTTAGAAGACTTGATGAGCTTCTTGATTTGGTTGAAAGAAAAGATCCTGTTTTAGGAAAAGAAAGACTTGGAAGATATCAAACAAAAGATAATTTCTTTAAGTTTTGGTATAAATTTATTTTGCCTAATCAAACCCCTCTTAATCTGGGGAATACAAAGCTAGTTTCTGATTTAATTAAGCAAGACCTTAATAGTTATGTTGGAAGAATTTTTGAGGATATTGTCAGAGAACTTTTAATCATTTATAACACTAAAGAAATAAAAGGATTAAAATTAAACTTTGAAAACATTGGTTCTTGGTGGGATAGAAATGGGAGTGAAATAGATATTCTTGCATATAATCTCAAGGAAAAGGACTTTTTATTTGGAGAAGTCAAATGGACAAACAAACAATTGGATACTGATGTAATTGAGGAACTCGAAAGAAAATCAAGATACTTTCATTATAGCGGGACTTACAAGTTCTTATTTGTTTCTAAAAATGGCTTTACAGAAAAAGCATTAAGGAAAATGCAAGAGATTGGAGCAGTTCATCTAGACCTTAAAGAAATTGAAGAGTTGTTTGATAAGACTGTTTAAATTTTCTTTAATTGGAAACTCTTCAAAAAAGCTTATTATCATTAAAAAATAATTATTATTTATACATTTAATTAAATTCTTTTTAATCTATATTCCTCTGAAGAATGTTCTGGTTCTCTTCTTGGTTCTTTTAATTGAGGACTTTCATTACGATTGATAAATTCTTTAATAGTGCGTACAGGATAAATATCTTCTGATTTTATATTTCCTGTTTTATCGAGAACAGAAATATGATGCAAGTCCATTATACTAAATCCACTGGAATTTCTTCCATTTTCAGGTACATCTATGGTATAAATTGTCACATTGGTATCTTTCGGGAATTCGATAAATCTATGATAATTTGTCTTATGTGCATTATGATCAACAATTAAATAATCAATACTCCTTATTCCATTTTCATCCATAACTTGTATTCTTGTTAGTTTATTACCATGAAACACTTTTCCTATCATTGCAGGATATGTGTCGGGCATTATTCTTTGAACTTGAGTTGCACATCCAACTAATCCTAACGCACCAGCTAAAATTAAACTTCCAAAAGTAAAAGGTTTATTGATTCTCATTTTTCTCCTACTTATTTCCAAAAAATTGATAATTATCTGCTCTTTGATAAATATTTCCAGATAGTGCTTCTGTTCTCTCTTTTGTTGCTTTTGCTGCACCATAAAGTAAATATCCACATGTTAATAATGAAGCAAATAAAACAGCATAAGTAATTTTTCTTACCTTATCTTGAATTATTCTTGAATCTTTAACAAGAGTATTATCTCTATCTACTAAACTTCTTCCAAAAGTATTTCTAATTGGATTTCTCATTTTTACTGTTTATTCCAGGCAGTATCAAACATAGAAGCTAAAGCGCCTGCTAAATATGGTGTACTAATCCAGATAGCTGTATCATAGTTTTCATGAATGTCTTTGTCATCAGAAACCATAAAAAGTGCTTCTTTTCCATCAACAACAATCATTCTTCCTTTTATGCCTTCAACATTCTTAATATTAGCAAATCCTTTCAAATCCATTAAAATCTTGTCATGTTCTTTGCTTACAGGAGCTAATATTCTAACATCAACTTTATCTAATCTTTTTACATGATTTTTCAAATAATTGTATTTTCTTATTAATCCAGCATCAGTTGTCATTATTTTAACTGATTTCTTGGCATTTTTAACCATTTCAATCATCTTGCTATAAACATTAGCTCTTCCTCTGAATGAACCAGTCAAAGATGAAGGTTCAACATTTTCAATGCCGTTTTTATATAAAAGAACTAATTCATTGAACAAATCAGTGCTTTTTGCATTTTCAATATTAAGTATATCTTCTTTGCTTTTTTCAGTTATATTGAATTTAACTCTGTTAATAATTTCTTCAGGCTGTACAGCAATGTATTTTATTGGTTTGCCTAATTTCATAACAATAAATCCTTTTTTTTCTAAACTTTCTAGAACATCATAACTTCTACTTCTAGGTACATTAGACATTTCAGCTAATTCACCAGCACTAGCTACACCTTTGCTTAATAAAGCACTCCAAATTTTAACTTCATAAATATTTAAATCAAAAATTGTCTTCAATTTCTTTAATGTTTGTTCTTTCAATACCATTTTGTCTCCTTTCTCTTTTTTCCTTTTTATTAAGCAATAGTCAATCTTTATAAATCTTTCGTTACTTTCAAGTAACTATAAATCAATTCAAAGAACTTCTCTTCATCCTCTATGTTTAATTAATAATATCTTTTAATTTTAAATAACTTTCCAGTAACACATCAGGGACTACTAATTTAACGTCTAAAACTAAAACACAAATAAGGTAATATTTCTTTGGAAATTTCTACATTTACACCTAATCCTGAATTATTAGCTTGAAAATCTCCACCTAAAGAATAAACTTGATTTCCATTATCCTGAAAACCATAACCTACATTTACAACAAATCTATTTAATTTTACTCCAATAATTCCTAAAAATCTAGCATTAATATCTTCCTTATAGCCTCCTTTAATCTCCTGAATTTTCCATAATATATCACCTTTAATTCCTGCTCTTACCCTATTTCCTCTTCCATACTCTAATTGTACACCCTGTAGCAATCCTCTCCTTAGGTCAATATCAAACATGCCCTGTTCTAAAGAAAAATAAGGTACTTTGGTAATTCCCACTTTTACATAATCAGAAGCATTCGCATTACTTAAGCCTAATAAAATCAAACAAGCTAAATTTCTTAATCTTTTTCTCATTCTTTTTTCCAGATAAAAAAAGATAAATATCTTTCCATTCCTTCTTAACAAATAAATTCTCTTTCTTAATTAAATGAGAAAAACCTCTTTTCTTTAGCTCTTTTGTAACAATCCCACCCTTATGCGGATTTTTGTATTGTCTGGGCAAAGGACTGTTAAAACCATGCATGTAATGTATTAATTCATGAGCTATTGTTAAATCAATTATATATTCTGGAACAATTTCATCCTTAAAAAGTCCATTAATAACAATCTCTGATTTATCTTTAATTCTCTTGATATGCCCAAACTTATTCTTCCATTTGCCTTTAAATCTAATAATAACCTCATTTTTTCTAGGCACTTCTGGAAAAAGCATCTCCCACATTGCATCCAGTCTTTTTTCAAGAAATTTATCATCTCTCATAATATTAATCTTAATTAATTATTTAAATAATCTTTTATTAATAATTTAATGGAAGATTTGTTAAAAATAAGGAAATTCTATGAATTAAAAAAAGTTTACAGGATGAATACAGTAGAAAACAGAAAAGAAAGCTCAGCAGAGCATACTTATTCTTGTTTAATCTTAGCTGATTATCTTCTCTCTTCTTTAAAATTAAAATTAGACAAAATAAAAGTCTACGAATTATTATTGTATCATGATGTAGTTGAAATAGAAGCAGGAGATATTCCAATTCATCATTTGGAAAAAAAGAAAAATAAGAAAGAAAATGAACTAAAAGCACTTCATTCATTAAAAGATAAAATCCCTAAATTATTAAAATCAAAATTTGTTAATTTATTCCTGGAGTTTGAAGAGCAAAAAACAAGAGAGGCAAAATTTGCAAAAGCAGTTGACAAACTAGACGCAATTATTCATGAATTAGATTATAAAAAAGACTGGAAAGGCTGGTCTGAAAAGTTCTACAGAAGCTTAAATGACGAACCCTTCATCCAGTTTCCAGAACTAAAAAATGCTTATGAAACAATAAATGATTTTGCAAGAAAAAACAGTTATTTTGATGATTAAATTTCTAAACCAAAAAACTTATAAATACTTAATTACTTCATAATAGTAACAAAAGGAGTAAAAATGAGAATAACACATATGTCCGATATTCATGGAGATTTTGAAACATTAGATACAGCTTTAGCTCATGTAGTAAAAGAAGGTACTGATGTTTTAGCAATAACAGGAGACTTAATAGGTCCCGTTTTTGATAGTAAAATAGCAGTTAATTCTAATGGAAATACAGAGCAAATTACATATGCTAATGCTTTAGAAGCTTTAGCTCAAGTTCGCCCTAAAATTTTACAGCAAACACAAGGAAAAATAAGTACTTATCATGATATAGCTCAAGCATTAACTAATAATAGCAGTAATGCTCCTTTAGAATTAAAAGCATTTGCTTCCCAGTATCTTGCTTCAGAAGAATTAGCTTCAAAAAGAGCTTCTGAACAATATTCAAAAATAGGATTAAGATTAGCTGATTTGCCAAATGGAATAGAAGTTGTTTTAATTCCTGGTAATTGGGATATGAAACAAATTACAGAAAACAAAATTTTAAGACCTTCTTATATTCATAAAACTTCAAAAGATGTTAAAGGCGTAAGATTTGCAGGTTATGGAAGTTCTTTAGGAATTCCATATGAAGAAAGACCAATCGATTTAACAATTCCTTTTAATTCAGATGATTACTCTGATTTTTTATTAGGTTTAGATAGTCCAGAGCAATCTCCAGAAATAGTTTTACTACATTCTGGTCCAAGATTTAAAACACCTTATGGTTTTTCAGGAGAAGAATATGCAGGAAATGCATATTTAGCAGGAGCAAAAAATCCACCTGCATTAATGTTAATAGGTCATATGCACAATTTTGGGATAATCAGAGAACCAAATTCAGGAACAGTTATTTCAAGTTCAGGCAATGTAGGCAGATTCCCTAATCATAATTTCGGAACATTCTCCGAAGTAGAACTAGATGACAATTTGTATGTAACTTCAATAACACCAAAAAAAGTAGATGGCAAAGATGTAAAAGTTTTTGATAAAATCCAGGTTCAATAAAATATTTAAAGTTTAATAATGTAACTACTAGTAAGAGATAAAAAAGGTAACATTTATAAGCAAGTTTCACTTCTATTTCTGCATGGTATCTACTCTAAAAAATCCAGAAAATGTAGCTCTTGTAGAACCTTCTAAAAGAGGTTATTTTACTTTAAATGAGATAGTTTCTGATTCAAATCCAGTGAGTCGTGTTCAATGGATTTTAGACAATTTCGGGCAATTAGAACCAGTTTATACCTGGAATGATGGAACTATTGCACATAATGGATTTTCAGCTTCAGTTTTTTTTGATGATTCTGGCAATCCAAAAGTCTATGATTCATTAAATAAAATCTCTCCAAAATCTTTTGCTACAGCATGGCTTATTGCACATGCTGCTCATATTTTAAGTTTAAAAGGTGTAAATCTTGAAACAGGAGAATATACAGGTAATCCTAATGATTTACCTTATGTAAGGATTGATCATCAAGACCTGGGCAGATTAGGAATATTAAAAAATCTATTTGGAAGAAGAGAACCATTAACACTTTCTGGTGGAAGAACTTCAAGTCTAATAAATTCTGGCTTAAGATTTTCAAAACCTTCTGAAACTTATGGAAATGGATTATTAAAGATTCAAGTAAGAAATGTTCTTGATTTGGAATCTGGTGAAAATAGTAAATTAAATCCAGAAACAAAACAAGACGAAATAGAATTTATTTTAACAGAATATTTGCATAGATTTCCTGAATGTAATTTTGTTGAAGCTTTAAGATTAGACAAAAAAGGTATAACTACTAGAAAATCAAATGGTGAAAGCTTATTTGATAAAACCTATCTGAATGATGATACAAGAAGAATACCAAAAGAAATAACACAGCTTTTGCAGGAATATAGATTATTAGGCAGAGAAGCAGTTAATCAAATGAGAAGGTTGAATGATCCAGCTTTGCCTTTGAGTGAAGATCAAAGAAATTATCTTAAAGATTTGCCAATAAGAAAATTAAGCAGGAGAACAGGAATTTCAATTGATCAGATTGCAGGAAATTATCAAACTTACAGGCTTGCTACAGATCTAAATCTTGATATAAATGATTTTAATGTATTATTTGGTAAAATACAAACAATGCTTAATACACCTGAACAAGATGCGGTCTGGCAGATAGATGCAAGTTCAAAGAATAGAAAACAAAATTGTTTTGATGGCAATAAAGTTGAATATGCTCCAATACAAAGAGCATTAGTTACTTTATTTGAAGCTGTTCCTTTTGTTCATGATTCTCATAGTGAAGATTGGGGAAAATCAATGCATGATATATTTGTTGAATATTTCTCAGGTAACAGAAGAAATGGCAGTTATTTTACAAAAGAAGAAAGAACTTCATTAATAGAACAAACAGTTAATCTTTGGAATCCTCAAATGAAAATAGATGATAATTTCTGGAGAATTTATGATGCTGAATCTTTATATAGGGCTGCTCTAAATATGGCTCATTCATTAAGAGAAGCAAAATCTCTTTATTTAGGTGAATCCGGAATCATTGATGAAACATTTTCAAAATATGCTTGTTTGCTTGCTGAAGTTCCTGGTTTTATGAAACTTGCTTGCGAAAGCGCATCTGATCTTGTTTCAAAAGGTGCAATAACTGAACAAGAAGCTAAAAATTTATGTTTATATCTTGCAGAATCTGCAGATAAATCCATGTCTTATAATAATCCTTCCCTGCAATCTGCAAATATGATGATTTATAGTAGGAATGCTTTTGAGACAGGAGACTTACCTCTTCCTGATTTTACAAAAGCATCTCCATCATTAAAAAGATTAGTAGGAATTAATTAGTTCCTATTATTAATCCAAGCATATACATTCCTTTTTCATTCATTGACAAAATATGATGAAAAAGCAAAGGATCATTTTTCTTGTTTATTTCTTTCAAGCAAATTTCAACAAGCTCTTTTCTTTTGCTGTAAAAATTTCTTGCTTTTTCTCCATCATAATTTAAATACAATTTGCATATAACTTCTAAATTATCCAGTAATTTTTCTAAAATTTTCTTAGTTTCAGGTTTAATATTTTTAATTTTATTATGGCTAAAAAACTTAAAATCATCTCCAATCTTTTCAAGAAGCCATACAAAAGTAAATTTAGTATATTCTTTGTCGTAATATTTGTATAAAGCTCTAGAACATGAAGTTGATAATTTATTTAATATATTTTCATATTCAAGAATATCATCTAATAAAGAATTATCATAGCTTTCCATATATTCTCTTACCTTGCTTATATCTTCAAGCAATAAAGAAATTAATTTTCTTATTATATTTTGCACTTCACCTGCACTAATTTCAGTAATCACTTTAATAACAAGATAATCTTTTTCTTTTTTGATTATTTCAAAAGACGTTAATTCCTTTTGCATATACTCTCTTATTATCTTGAGCTGTTCCTGGCTATAATTTCTAACAATAATCTCATCATTGCCATGTCTTGTTAAAGCAACTACCTTTCTTCCAATTAATTCTTTATATTTGCTAGCATCAATTTCTACTTTTTTCTCTTCAGGTTTAAATGCAGAAGGTTTTATTTCTAAAACACCATCTTTTTCCTCAACATGAATATTATCTCCTTTTTTTAAATTCCATTTCTTAAGCCACTTGCTAGGCAAACTCATTCCAGCACTTGTACTGCTTAATTGTATGACATTTCGTTGCATTTTATTTTTAGCGGGTTCGTGAAGGGTGCAACCCTTAAATATAT
>JAGVYZ010000013.1 GCA_018303025.1 Candidatus Woesearchaeota archaeon | reverse complement strand
TTAAGATAATTTAGCCAGAAATCTAACGAGCTTTTTTCAAGCTCGTGACCATCCTTTAGGATGGAGATGAATGGCTTGTCTCGATAAATCTTTTTTATTATTGATTCTATAAAAAAGCTGGTAAAGTGATGCGTCTCAAAGGAGGACAACATGAACATTTACCAGCAAAATACTCATGCACATTCAATAGGTTGGAGCACCTATCATTTTGAATGGTGCACAAAGTATCGTTATAAGATATTTAAGCAAAGCTACATTAAAAATCTTTGCTTGATAGCAATAATAGAAGCTGCAAAAAAACATAAGATAAATATCTTAGAGATTGAAGTTGATATGGATCATATTCATGTGATAGTATCATTGTCCATGACAATGAATCCAAGCAAAGCACTCAACTTAATGAAGGGATTGAGTGCTCATTTGTTATTCAAGTTACTTCCTAATCTAAGAAAAAGATATAGAAAAGGACATTTGTGGAGCAGAGGAAAATTTGCAGCAAGTGTAGGACATATAACTTTAGAAAATGCGAAAAAATATCTTGAGGACCATCACGCCAAAGAATTTAGTAAAGGAATCTCCACTCCGTAGCGTAGCGAAGGAGTTGCGAAGCAACCCTTTAGGGTGGAGAGGACGTCAATTATTATTTGTATTTAATTTTAGTGCTAAATCTTCTACTTGTCTTCTTGGTATTTTAAATCTCTCTGCTAAAAAGTCATATACATTTTTGTTTGTTGTTTTAAAATTTTCACTCAGACCTTTTTTTAATTTTGGTAAAGGTATAGTAACTCCCATTTCATCTATGGTAATAAAATAAACCCTATTTTCTTTTGGGGAATAACCTCCAATAAGTACTTCTGAAAATTCTCCATCAGAATCTTCAAGTATAACTATTTGTCCCTTTTTAAAACCATAATCTGGAGGAACTTCTCCTAGGTTTAAATAAGTTCTTAATATGTTATATAATCTCCTTTGTTTTTTATTGATTTCCATTTTAATTATTTTATCAAAAGCTTATTAAAACCTTACTATAAACGTCCTAATGGCAAAATTTTGCATTTCTGAACGATTTGGGCATGTCAGTTTTCTGAGTTAGATATTAATAAGCTTATATTTTTTATTTTATGGAGGTTTCATAAAATGAAAACTATTACTAAAAATATAGATAAGATTTTAATAGGTCTTATTTTTTTAGCAGGTATAATAATTATATATAATCAATTTCAGTTAAGTTCACTGAATTCAGAATTATCTGGAATAGGAGGAACTATACCAACTGGAGCAGGTTTAGTAAGCGCTTCTGAAGTTATTCCTAAAGGAGTTCCAAGAATATATGGTGATGAACTTAAAATAAAATACGATGATGTAAGTGCATCTAATCCAAATCTGGCTGATCAGACTATAGCATTATTAAGCGAATATGATAGAAACATTGTTTTAACTGGAAAAAATCTAGAGAGATATATAAGTATCACTACGCAAATTAGCTGTGAATATTGCTGCAGTGCAAAGGCAATAGTCTTTTCAAAAGATGATGAAGATGCAATGAATGAAAAGATAAAACAGGCTATTTCTACTGGTCAGATAACTGAAGAACAGGCTAAGAAATATAGAATAACAGCAGGAGATGCTGCTTGTGGATGTGCACATAGTTATGCTATGAGAGGATTAGCCAAATATTTGCTAACAAAACATAGCACTGAGTTTACTGATGACCAGATTTTAGAAGAATTAGCTAAGTGGAAGACTTTATTTTTCCCAGGACAAATGGAAGCAAAAGCTACTGCACTAAAAGAAAATGGCATAGAATTTTCTTATATAAATCTTGGAAGCAATAAATATAGAGATATAGAAAAAGGTTCCTCTTCTGGAGGAATGGTGGGAGGTTGTTAAAATGGATAAGAATATTTTACTAGTAATAATCTTAATTGGTTTGATTATACTAGGGACAGTGCAAGCTGTGCAAATAAATAACCTAAAGGGCAAGATAGTTGGAAATACAGGAGCTACTTATAGTAGCAATTCTCAATATCCTGCAGCAAGTCCTGTAACTAATAGTCAACCGGCTATGGTTGGAGGATGTTAACATAAATGAAAAAAATATATTGGCTAAGTACAGGGCTTATTTTAATAATAGGCCTTGTAATTTTTAGCTTTAGTAATAACAATCCTGGAAATTATGAATTAATCAATAATTATGATGGAAAGATGGAAATTTATAAGTTATCCACTTGCGGATGCTGTACCTTATATGCAAATTATTTTAATAATAAAGGAAACTCCAATATTAAAGTAAATACCATAAATAACATGGAGGCTATAAGGGAAGAATATGGCATACCTAGTGCATTAACAAGCTGTCATACTACAATTATAGGTGATTATTTTGTAGAAGGACATATTCCATTAGAAGCTGTTGAAAAATTATTAAGAGAAAAGCCTAGCATTAAAGGTATTGCAATGCCTGGAATGCCTACTGGAAGTCCTGGAATGCCTGGAGTAAAAAGTGAAGACTTTGTCATTTACCAGGTTAACAATGATGGAAGCTATACTGAATTTATGAGGATATAAAGTGAAATTTTTAATTTTTATTATTTTATTTATTTTTTTAGCTGTAAATGTTAGTGCTCATTGTCCTTTATGCACTGTTGGAATTGGGGCAGCTGCTATGGGTGCAAGCTGGCTTGGTGTAAATAATATTGTTATTGGCTTGTTCATAGGCGCTTTTGCAATGTCTATAGGAATGTGGTTCTCTAGACTAATAAAAAAGAAATTTATTCCTTATCAAAATGCATTAATAATTATTTTTATATTTTTAACTACTGTACTTCCTTTGTTAAAAATAATGAGTTATATTCCTTCAGATTATTATGCTTTTTATTTATCTTTAAGTGGAGAGTATGGCAGTTTACTCAATAGAACTTATATTTTTAACCTGGCATTTATCTCAAGTATATTGGGGGGAATTATTGTATTTCTATCTCCTGGAATAAGCAAAAAGATTAAGGAGAAAAGACAAGATAAGACAGTTCCTTTCCAGACAATTATAATTACTCTTATTTTATTGTTAATAATGACTTTAATAATACAGGGCGGGATGTAAAATGGAAGTTGATAATTTTATAAAAAAAATAGAAGAGATTAAAGGAAAAAACAGTTTAGACATTTCTGCATATGAAGATTTAAGCATTGCTTTAATGAATTTAGTAAGTTTAGAAGAGCATTGTTTTTTTAGTTATGTTAAAACTCATGATAACAAATTTTTAACAACACTGGAAAAAGTAAGGGAATTAAGAAAAAAATTACTTGCTTTGATTGTTGTTAAAGATGATAGCGAGAAATGGTGCATGAGCAAGCATTTTTTAGCTTCGAGCATGAGACTATATGAAGTTGGAAACAGATTTTTACATGAAGGAAAAGAAAAAGAAGCTAAAGAATTTTATGAGAATGCAGCAGAATTATATGGACTATTTTGGCAGTTAAATGAAAACATTAAAGAAAATATTGAAAAAAATATTAAAGAAAATAAAGGGGTTTTTTCTTCTGTCAAGGAGTTTCTTAAATGCTGCATGGAATAATCTTTTCCGAATATTTTAAATAATGGAAAAGTAATGAATTATAAAAAGGAGGTTAAAATGAAAGAAAACAATAACTGGATGTGGGTAATTGTAGTTGTAGGTTTAGCTTTGCTCTTTGGATTTTTTGGATTTGCAGGATCTAATGGTTATAACATGATGGGATATGGTTACAATATGATGTATGGCAGTGGATTTGGATTTATGTGGCTATTATGGATACTAGTAGTTGTAGCTTTGGTAGTGTTCATTATTTGGATGTTGCAAAGAATGAAATTAGAAAATCATGGGAGAAGAAAATAAGTCTCTTATAAAAGAACTAAAGGAGGTGAAAATGGCAGAAAATCTAAATGCAAAAAGAGTTTCTTTTAGTTTAGCAAGTGTATTTGGAATAGTGTATATTGCATGCGCATTGATTGTAGCAATAATACCAAATTCAGCTATGAAATTATTTAACAATCTTTTTCATGGCATTGATATAACAAAGATAGCTGATACAACTTTTAGTTTAAGCACCACTATAATTGGATTTATTGAAGTAGTTATATTTGGATTAGTTATTGGGTGGTTATTTGCAGTAATATACAATAAGCTAAAATAAGAGTATAAACGTTCTAGAGCCTAAATTTTAGGCTTATGAACGATTTAGGCAGGTTAGTTTCGGGGGTTAAATATTAATAAAGAAGAGGTTTGATTATCTTATGACATTTAAACATTTTATAACTGAATTGAACGGAAACAGAGTAGAAGGAGAATTAATAAAAAGTATATTTTACTCTTTATTAGTATCTTTCTTGTTTCTAGGTATTTTATATTTTTTTAAATTTAGATATATACCTGGATTCATAGACAAATATGGATTTTACTTGTTTTTTGCTTCATTAAGCTATGCAGTCTTATTACCTACTGTAAGGCAGGTTAGAGCGTATAATCAGTTTAGCTGCATGTCTGGAATGATGATAGGAATGACTATTGGAATGATTGCTGGATTTGTAGCTGGTTTTTACATAGGTGCTACTAATGGAATGTTGATGGGAAGTATTTTTGGTTCAATAATAGGAATATTATTAGGTATATGGTTAGGAAGCAAATGTGGAATAATGGGATTCATGGAAGGAATAATGGCTGGATTCATGGGCGGATTGATGGGAGCTATGACTTCTGTTATGATGCTAAATGATAATTTAAGATTAGCCACAATCTTCATTTTTGTTATTAGCTCAATAATAATGATTGGATTGAACTACATGATATATGCTGAGACTAAGGAAAGCAATAGAGAAAAAAGTGAAGATTACTTGAATATTATAATGATAAGCTTTGCTTTAATTGCTTTAACTACATGGATAATGTTATTTGGGTATAGGAGTTTAATCTTCGCATGAGCTTTTCTTTGAAACTTTCTTTATTAAAGAAACTTTCATGACGGAAAAGAAAGAAGCAGAATGAAAAACCTTCAGGAAAAAGAACTTTCGGAAAGAAAGAATTTAGAAAAATAAAAGGAGAAGAAAATGAAAAATGGAATGTTAGTTGGAATAATGATTGTAATGGTTTTACTAGTTGGGGGATTTGTATACTCTAATTTAAATGAAATTACACCTGAAAATATTACTGGAAATACTGTAGCTACTAACAATGGCGCTAATAGCAATACTCCTAGTGGAAATGTACAGAAAATTGTATTGAGCATGAAGAATGGTAACTATTATCCTAATACTGTAAAAGTTAAAGTTGGACAGCCTGTTAGTATTTCATTAGATTCAAGCATTAGAGGATGTTACAGATCTTTTACAATAAGACAATTGGGATTAGCTAAAAGATTGACAACTCCGAGTGATACTTTAGATTTTACACCAACTCAAAAAGGAACTTTTAGATTTGCATGCAGTATGGGGATGGGTACTGGAACATTAATTGTTGAATAGTAAGGGTTGCACCCTTCACGAACCTGCTAAAAACGGAGGATAAAATGAAAGATAAAAATTGTCCATTATGCAAGAAGAATCTTTACAGCGAATTAGATAAAGGTTGTTTATTATGTGGAATGCCTTTAGAAGATAAGAGCAAAGAATTTTGCTCTTTTAAATGTGAAACTGAATATAATAATATTCAAAAAAGAATATAGGGGGTAAAAATGGTAGACTATTATGGTTGTTTTGGAACTGGAATGATAGGTGGCGGATTTGGATTTATGTGGCTATTATGGATACTTGTAATTGTAGCTTTGGTAGTGTTCATTATTTGGATGTTGCAAAGAATGAAATTAGAAAATGATGAAAGACCCAACAGAAGGGAAAATAATAGAACTCATAGAAAATAGAAATATTTAAATAGTTGAACAAATGTTCAACCAAATGGTTAATCAAAATAATATAAAAATACATGAAGCTGCAAAAAGAAATGCTTTGATTTTTTTTTCAAGTCTTGCTGATGAAACAAGACTGAAAATACTTTTAAGCATTGCTAATGAAAAAAAGAATGTTGGAGAGATTTATGATTATGTTGGTAGAAACAATATGACCTTATCTGCAATTTCTCATCAGTTAAAGAATTTGTTTGATTTGGGGATTGTTACTTCAAAAAAAGAAGGGCAAGAAAAATATTTTGAATTAAGCGAAAACTATTGCTGGTGCATATTAAGGGATGTGTTTAAGCAATTTAATGATAATATTAAAATTAAATGTAAAAAATGCGAAAATAAGGGGGTAAAATATGGACTGCTGCGGAACTCACGAAAATAAGATGAATAAAAACACAGATAATTTCCAACAAGTTAATGAAAAGAAAATCTCATGGATAACAATAATTGTTGTATTGCTTATTGCCGGTTTGCTTTTATTTAGTTTATTTGGGTAGAATTAAATATTATTTAGATGAAGAATGGTAAAAGAAATAAATAAACATAATAAATTGATATTTGTATGTGAAGAATGCAGTTTAAGCTATGACAATAAAAAATTGGCAGAGAAATGCGAGGCATGGTGCAAGAAAAATAGTTCCTGCAACTTAAAAATTACCCGCTATTCAAATGAAAGAAAAAATGAAAAGAAGCTTTTTCTGAAAGAAAAATCTTCAATAAAAAGAAACTAAGGATGGGAAGAAAAAATGAAAAAGAAATTAAATATAGAAGGAATGCACTGCGCTTCTTGTGCATCAAATGTTGAAAGAAGCTTAAAAAACGTCAAGGGAGTGAAAAGCGTAAGTGTAGGAATAATGACTAAGAAAGGATTTGTTGAAGTTGAAGACAATGTAAAAGATGAAGACTTAATTAATGCTGTAAAAAAAGTTGGTTATAAGGTGACAGGAATTGAAAATGCATGAAGCTTTCTTTTTGCGAAAAAGAAATCTTCGATAAAGAAAAAGCAGGATGAAAATCTTCAATAAAAGAAGGCATTATGTCTACGATAAAGAAGAAGCAGAATGTCTTCTGACAGTTAAATAAATTACGATAAAAAAGAAGTGAGATTAGTATTAAAAAATAAACCAAGGAAGAAATTAAAATGAAAGAACACAATCATGAAGAACCAGTAGAAGATTATGAAATTAGAATGTGGAAAAGAAAATTAATTTGGGGATGGGCATTAACTATTCCTATAGCAATATTAATGCTTTTAATGAGAGTTTTTAATATTGAGATATTTAGTGAAACTACAACATTGATTATAAATTTAGTTTTAGCTTTTCCTGTAATATTCATAATTGGATGGACAACATTAAATTCAGGTATTAAAGGATTTATCTCATTTTATTTCAATATGGATTCTTTAATTTCTTTAGGTACTATTGTTGCATATTTTACTGGAATTTTAAGTTTGTTTGGACTAGTGCAGGATTATTCTGGTGTAGCTGCTATGATTATGGCTTTTTTCATTACTGGGAAATATGTTGAAACATTAGCAAGAGGAAGAGCTAGCAAGGAAATTAAAAAATTATTAGAAATGGGTGCTAAAAATGCAAGAGTTTTAAGAAATAATATTGAGATTGAAATTCCAATTAGTGATGTTAAATTAAATGAGATTATGGTTGTTAAACCTGGTGAAAAAATACCTACAGATGGAATTGTTGTAAAAGGAGAAAGTTCTGTAGATGAATCTATGGTTACTGGAGAGAGTATTCCTACTGAGAAGAAAATAAATTCAAATGTTATTGGTGCTACAATAAATCAGGATGGAATTTTATATGTTAAAGCTTCAAAGGTTGGAAGTGATACATTTTTAGCCCACATTATTCAGTTATTAGAAGAAACTCAAAGTTCTAAAATTCCTATACAAAAATTAGCAGACCAGATTACTTCAATATTTGTACCTGTTATTTTATTGATTACTTTGTTTACTTTTTTTAATTGGTGGTATTTTACTGATTTGAATAGAGCTATTTCAACTGGTGTTGCTGTTTTAGTTATTGCTTGTCCTTGTGCATTAGGATTAGCTACACCAACTGCTTTAATGGTTGGAAGTGGAATGGGTGCTAAGAATGGAATCTTAATCAGGAAAGGAGAAGCTATTCAAACAATGAAAGAAGTTAAAATTGTTGTTTTTGACAAGACAGGAACAATTACTAAGGGAAAACCAGAAGTTAGAGAAGTTTTTGGAGAAGGATTAGAAATAGCTGCTTCTTTGGAAAAATTATCAGAGCATCCAATAGCTAAATCAATTGTTAATTATGCTAATTTAAAAAAATATAAAGATGTTAAAAACTTTAAAGTTTTAAGAGGAAGGGGTGTTGAAGGAACTATTAATGGCAAGAAAATTGTTATTGGAAACTCTACTTTAATGAAAGAAAACAAAATTTTACTTTCTAAATTTGAAGATGCTTTGTATAAATTTGAGAATAGCGGTTATACTACTATGATTATTGCTGAGAATAAAAAAGCTATTGGTGCAATTGGTGTAGCTGATGCTGTAAAAGATGATTCAAAAGAAGCTATTGCTTTATTGAATAAAGCTGGTTACAAGACAGTTATGATAACTGGAGATAATGAAAGAACAGCAAAAGCTATTGCACGCGAGGTTGGTATATCTGATGTTATTGCAAATGTATTGCCTGAAGAAAAAGCTATGAAAGTAAAAGAATTACAACTTCAAGGATTTGTTGCATTTATTGGTGATGGAATAAATGATGCACCTGCATTAAAGCAAGCTAATGTTGGAATAGCTATTGGAACAGGAACTGATATTGCTATTGAAGCAGGTGATATTGTATTAGCTAAAGGTTCTTTAGTTGATGTTGTAAAAGCAATTAATTTATCTAAAGCTACTTTTTCAAAAATTAAACAGAATTTATTCTGGGCTTTTGCTTATAATACTATTGCTATTCCTCTTGCAATTGGAGGTGTTTTACATCCTGTTGTTGCTGAGATTGCAATGGCGCTTTCTTCAATAACTGTTGTAACAAATGCAAATTTATTAAGAAGAAAGAAAATTTAAAGATTTTTTGCATCGTTTATTACTGAACTCAAAATTTCTTTTGCTTTTTCATAATTTTTACTACGAATAGCTGCCTTAATAAGACCTATTTGAATAATTATTGTATTTAATTGATATCTAATCTTATTATCTGCACCTGATTTCATACTTGTTGCTTCTGCTAAAAATTTGTCTAAATCAATCATAACATCTGTTTTTGTTATTGGTATCTTTGTTTGTGCTAATGCTGCTAAAGCTGATTGTAAATGTCTAACTGCTAACATATTATCACTCTCCTTCTATATTCTTATTTTTTCTGCTTGTCTTATTGCGTTGCTTAATAATGTTGTAGCTTGCTTGTTTCTTCCTTTT
>JAGVYZ010000012.1 GCA_018303025.1 Candidatus Woesearchaeota archaeon | reverse complement strand
CAGGATTATTTTGCAAGAATCCAGAAATTATTTAGCGAAATAGAAAAGAAAAGAGCAAAAGAAAATATAAATAATTCAAAGCAAGTTATTGAATCATTAGTTAAAGAATTAGCTCAAAAAGATAAAATAACTTTCACTTCTTTAATGCCTACTTATCTCAAAATAGCTGAAAAAGAAAAAATACCAAAGCATTTTGAAAATATCTTAAATGAAACAAAGAAATTAGACGATAAAAAGCTTTCAAAGCAGGAAAGAGATAAAATCCTAAGAGAATCTCATGAATTAGTAAGACTATTAGATGATATTATCCAGAGAAAATTATTATTAGAGCTTCAAAAATTAAAATTATTAATAAAGCATAAAGATAAAACATCAGAAGTAATATTTACAGATACTAATGCTTATTTCATAATGGACTTAGAGAAAAAAGAAGAAATAAAGAAAGCCAAGTTCCATAATGATATAATCTCTTCATTAGAACCTTCTAAATTAGAAGAATTTGAAGAAGCATTGAAAAAAGCAAAGAGAATAACATTAAACTCAAAATTAATGGACTCTTTAAAGAAAATTTATGGAGATTTTGAAATATTAATCTAAATGGAAAAACCCTTATTTATCTTAAAACCCAGCATATTAAATGCATTATTTCCTTTATTTTTAAAAAACTTATTTTTCTCTTCATTAATTTCTATTATTTTATACTTTGTTTACAGGCTTATTTTGTATTCAGGTTATAATCTTCCTTCAATCAAACAATATTTTTTCATTGTTTTAGCTTTAATTTTAGCCTTATTACCACTAACCTTTAAAATAATCTCTCTTGCTAATACCAAATATTACTTTTATCATACACATATTATTTCAGAGTTTAAATTAATTTTAATAAAAAAAGAGTCTGTTATGTACAGTAAAATAACCAATCTTTCAATGGAAATTTCTTTATGGGACAGGTTTTGCAGAGCAGGAGATATAATTTTGCATACAAGCGAAGATAACATCCCTGATTTAAAACTTAAATTTATACCTCATCTAAAACAAGTAGAAAAAAGAATTTATTTTTTAATAAATAAAAAGTCTTAATCTTAAGCCCAGTAAAATTCTCTTTTTACTTCTTCAGGCAATCTACGAATTAATTTTGTAGCATAAATTCCATATCCATTAACAAATACATTAGTTCTGTATTTTTGACTTTTTTCAGCATCAGGAACTAAAACACCAAGTAAAACAGGTTTACCCTCTCCTACTTTTTTAAATAAATATGCACCAATTTCACTACTTGTTTTATTGCAAAATGCATTAAAATCAACTACATCGTGTAAAGCAGGTCTGTGCAAAATTCTTTCTCTCTCTATAGCTTGAACTAATCTATTGCTATCTTGTTCTACAACAAAAAATAAGTCAGAATCAGGAAATGTTTCAATAAACCTTGTAGCAACTCTACCTAAAAACATTCTTTCTGCTATGCCTTCAACATCTCTCATTAAGATATTAAAACAAAAACTTTTTTTAATCTATCGAAAACAAAAAAAGAAAAAAAGGAATTATTTTTGTAGATTCGTACCAGGTTCGTAAGAATACCTGTTTTAGCAGGTTCATAAAGGGTGCAACCCTTATCCTTACTTGCCTAAAATTCTACAAACAGTTGTTCCGCAATTAGGGCATTTACCCTTAGCTATTCTAGTACCCTTCGAAGTCTTACTTTCCTTTGGGTCTTTCATTGTAACAGTTTTTTTACACTTAACACAATATCCATCAGTCATAATTTCCCCTCCTTTTATTTTCGCTGAAGCCTTTTCTGAAAAGGCTTCTTTTATTGTAATTTTCTAAAATCCCTCTTATTTATCTCATTTTAAAGATTTCTAAGATGTATTTTTTCATAAAAAAAGTAAATTTTTCAACCAAAGCCTTTTAAATCGTGCTTTCAAAACCTGACTGCTTTGTTAAGGAGGTATAAAATGAGAATAAATAATTCAATTGGAAACTATGTTACAGCAGGTGCAGCTGCATTAGGTTTTGCTTTTGCAGGATGTTCAAATTTATATGGAACACATCTTATTTATGAAGGAGATATAATCAACAGAGATTATGTTACAGAACATGTTACATTAAGAAGCGACAGCCCTTCTTTAAGTGATTCAGCAGGTTTATATTTAACTGTAAAGACACCAACACGTTCTGGAAGTGAATCTGTACTTTATGCAGACCATGCAGATACAACAAGAAGAAGGCCTGGTAGTGATCGCATTCTTGATGTTTTAAGAGTGGTTGAAGAAAATAGGGAAGGAGACTATTTTGGTTCTATGGAGTATAGGAGAGATGATTTTGATCCATATGTAATACAAACAATAAGAGATGCTCAACCAGACTTCGAAAGATATTTAGCAGCAATTGAATCAGAATTAAGAAAAAGAGAATTAGCAAAAGCTAATCATTAATATTTTTTTATTTTCAAAAGCTTTATAAATCATTTAAAGAGAAATTCTTAATATGGAAGCAGTAATTGTAAACTTTAGAAGAGGAAGAAAAACTCAGAAAACTAACCAGATGATTCTAACAATCAAAGGTTATGATAAAGAGAAAGCTAAATCTTTAATAAAAAAAACAGTTATTTACAGGCCAGAAGGAAAAAATAACAAAGAATTAAAAGGAATAATAAAAGCAGTACATGGCAATAAAGGCAATGTAAGAGCATATTTTGAAACAGGAATGCCTGGCCAGTCAGTAGGAAAAAAAGTAGAGGTAATCTAAAATGGTAGGATTAAGAAAAGGTCATTGTTATACATATATGAAACGTGCTTATACAAGAAGAAGCAGAAGAAGCAAGAAAAATTACATTAAAACAATTCCTCCATTAAAATTAACAAAATACGATATGGGTGATTTAAAAAAGAAATTTGAATTTAACGTAAGTTTAGTTGTAAACAAAGATATTCAAATAAGACAAAATTCAATAGAATCAGCTCGTCAAGTTGTAAATAGAAGAATTGCAGATGCAGCTTCTAATAACTATTTTATGAAAGTCAAAGCATATCCTCATCATGTTTTAAGAGAAAATAGAATGTTGGGTGGAGCACATGCAGATAGGCTTCAGACAGGTATGGCTCATGCATTTGGTATGACCATTAATTTAGCAGCCCAGGTAAAAAAAGGAAAACCTGTTTTTACAATATCAGTAAATAAAGAACATGTTGAAGCAGCAAAAACTTCATTAAAATTTGCTACACCAAGATTGCCTGGTCATTTTTCAGTCAAAGTTGAAAAAGCATGATAATACAAAAATACACTTATCAGTTTTTTAGAGACATTTCAACATTAGGCGGAATTTTTTTCTATGGTTTTATTTTGATTTTTTTATTAATAATTAATCAATATGAATTATTCAAGAAACTATTTATAGCCTTAATCATAGTTTATTTTTTCGCAATAATCTTAAGGTATTTTTTCTTTAAAGAACGTCCAGTAAAAGAAAAATACACTAATTTAATAGAAAAAATAGATTCATCTTCATTTCCTAGTTTGCATGCAGGAAGAGCATCTCTTTATTCATTATTCGCTTATTATAATTTAAATTTTAATTTGTTTATTTTTATTTTAATAATCTCTTTAATTATTCTATATTCAAGAATTTACCTAAAAAAACATTATGTTAAGGACATTTTAGCAGGTGTTTTAATCGGAATTTTAGCTTTTTATATTTCCAATTCTCTAATCATATTCTGATAATCTGGATGAATTGTTACATTATTTAAACTATGAAAACCTCTCATTGCCATATGATATCTTTCAATATCAGCATCAGCAGTTGTATCAGGAGAAATATTCACTTTTTTCCCAAAATGTGAAACTTCACTTAAGGTACTAGTAAAGCAAGTGCCTGTATTTACTCCCATTAAAAATAATCTATTTATATCTCGAAATGCATAATTTAAATCTACAACTATACCAGAATCATATTTTAAAAGAACATTCCCAGTATCATTTTTCCCCCTTCCTAATTCTTCTAAGGTTCTAACATAATCATCATTAATAGAAACCCCTTCAAAATAAGTTTCAACATAAATAATAGGTATTCTTTTTAAATCAGCAGCCTCAACAACACATTTTATTCTTCTAACTAGCTCATCTCGTTGCTCTTCTAAGCCATAAAGGCATATAGGTTGCATATCCACAATTAATACAGCATTTCTCATTTTTACTCATATAAAAATGTCAAAAACAATAGCTTTTAAATATATGTTTTATGATATAATACCATGAAAATATCAACATCTAAGCATGAAATAATTGACCTAATCAAATCCTGGATAGTCATAGCAATAATATTCACAATATTACTAAAAAAAGACCCATCAAATATTCTAACATTAACACAATTAGCATTAGTTTCAGCATTCACAGTAGGTATTGGATTTTTACTGCATGAATTAGCTCATAAAGTAGTAGCTCAAAAATATGGATGTTTAGCTGAATTCAGGTCCTCTGATACAATGTTAGTATTAGCATTAGCAATGGCTTATTTTCTAGGTTTTGTTTTCATAGCACCAGGAGCAGTTTATATTTTCGGAAACGTAGGAATAGCAAGAAATGGAAGAATATCATTAGCAGGTCCATTAACAAATTTAATATTAGCAGTAATTTTTTTCATAATAGGAATTTTCACAACAGGATTTTTATCAATTTTCGCTTCATATGGCTTCATGATAAATTCCTGGCTAGCATTATTTAATTTAATTCCAGTCTGGAATTTTGATGGAAAAAAGATTTTAGAATGGAATAAGTTATATTATTTCATAGCAGTTATTGTTGCAGTTTTATTTGTTTTTGTAATCAGATAAATGGCAAAAGAATCAGCATGGACTAAAGTATTCTCTTCTTGTAATTTTCCTAAATCAGGAAAAGTAGTAGAAATAGCATCAGGTAAAAATAATAAAATTACCAAAGCATTATCATTATATGGTTTTTCAGGAAAATTATTTTTAATAGAACCAGACATTAAAGCATTAAACTCTTTAGTAAAAGACTGTAAAAAAATTCTTCCCAATTCAGAAATAATTCCAGTGCCTTTTCCATTAAATAAGGTTAATTTGCCTAAAGTAGATGCAATTGTTTCCAATCATCCCTTAGATGATATGCTAATTGGAAAATTTATAAAAGATTTTGATGAATATTATAACTCATCTCCTAAACAAATAAAATTAACCTGGAAAAGAATTGAAGCAGATAAATTAGAAAAAGCAAAAAAAACTATTTTTAATGAATGGATTAAGTTAATAGAAAAAACTCAGCCTTCCAAAGTAATAATCACCCAATATGAAAGTTCTTTCTTCAAAAAACATAAGATTAAATCTCCAGACATTCATGGATATGATATCTTAAAAAGAATTAAAGAAAAATATAACTCTAAAGAAATTAAAAAAAGATGGCTTTTGATTTCTAACCCAAAATAAGTCACTTCGAAAGATTTAAATATTTCAAGTTATATGTAGATTAAAGCTGCTTCTTATATCTTAAACAAAATTGATTTCTTTAAAGCAGCTTTATTGTGTAAAAGGAGGAAAAAAACATGAAAATGAAACAAATTGAATGTGATCCAGTATGTGGCTTTATGATAAGAAGTCATGATACTGATGAAGTCAAAAAAATAGCAACAGAACACGCAAAAAGTGTGCATAAAATGAAAGTGTCTGATTCCGACATGGAATCAAAAATGAAAACAGTGGAAATGAAAATGATGTAATTTTTTTCTTTTTTTTCTTTTTTATCAAAAGTCTTTTAAGTTTTTCTGTCTAATTAAACTATGCTAAAATTATACAATACTGGAAATTTTCTTCTTGCAGGACGAACTAATGAGGATATAACTCGTACATTAGAACATTATAAAGGAAGAGGATTTAATGTTGGATTTCCAGCAGAAGATAATGCAATTTTTGATTCTGATTCATTTGTTGTTTTTCATATGTTGCCTATAGCAGATTTAACTATGAACTTTTTAGATATAGGTCCTTTAAATGATGTAACTTTTCAGGTTCATCCTAATGCTGTTAAAGATTTAGAAAATCAAGCACAAAATTATGAAAAGGCATTAAGAGGTGGATTATATAAACTTGAACCCAGAAGAGATTTAACTAGGTTGCCCCCCCTTCATACATTAGAAGATATTAAAATTGGATGTTATTTTTTCCTTCCAAAAGATGTATGGGAAGCTTTAAGAGAGTATGACTTTTCAGAGTTCACAGCAGAAAGACTAGAATATGAAGGAAGAAGAAATCAGATTAAACATCCAAATTTAGATTTAAATCCCAAAATTAAGAGAGTAAAAATTCCGAAAATAGGAAAAAGTCCAGATAAAAATTAGTGGCAACACACCAATTGATGTCCACTATTCCATAAATCTAATCTTTATTCTCAATCAAAGAAGCAGATATTCTCGCTAAAGAACTAACTTTATCATCTTCCTTTAATTTAATTAATCTAACACCCTGGGTATTTCTACCAATAGATGAAATTCCAGAAACAGGAGTTCTTATAGTAATTCCATTTTCAGTCATGAACATCATTTCATCTGTTTCCATTACAGTTTTTATTCCAACAACATTCCCGTTTTTAGATGTAACTTTAATATTTCTTACACCTTTTCCACCTCTTCTAGTAAATCTATACTCTGAAATTTCAGTTCTTTTTCCAAAACCTTTCTCTGTCACAGTTAATATGTTAGAATCAGGCTTAGCTATCTCCATTCCAATAACAATATCATTAACAAGTCTTATTCCTCTAACACCAGATGAATTTCTTCCCATTACTCTTACATCTTTTTCAGAGAATCTAACAGCTTGACCTTTTTTTGAAGCAATTAAAAATTCAAAATTACCATTACTTAATTTTACAATAACTAATTCATCATTATCTTTTAATTTAATAGCCAAAACCCCGCCTTTTCTAGGTTTTGCAAATGCTTCTAATGGTGTTTTCTTGACTAAACCTTTTTTAGTGCAAAACATTAAATTAATATTAGATGAAAAACCAGTTACAGGCAATACAGTTGTAACCTTTTCATCTTTCTCTAATTGCATTAAATTAACAATAGGTATTCCTTTTGCATATCTTGACTCGCGAGGAACTTGATATCCCTTAATTGCATGCAATTTTCCTAAATTAGTAAAGCACAATAAATAACTATGAGTATTTGCAACAAATAAATTCTCAACAAAATCCTCTTCTTTAGTCTTGGTTGAAATTATACCTGTTCCGCCTCTTCTCTGGCTATGATACTCTTCTAATGAATTTGATTTAACATAACCAGCATGAGTCAAGGTAATAATAACATCTTCTTTCTTAATCAAATCCTCATCTTCAACCTCTTCATCACTTATATCTAAAATTTCAGTTCTTCTCTCATCACCAAATTCATTTTTCAACTCAGTAATTTCCTGTTTAATGATATTCAATATTTTCTCTTGTGAAGCCAAGATTCCTTTAAGTTCTTCAATTAATAAAAGCAAAGAAGCATGTTCATCTTTTATTTTATCTTGCTCTAAAGCAGTTAATCTCTGTAATCTCATTTCTAAAATAGCAACAGCTTGCTTATCTGATAATGTATAATTATCTATTAAAAATTTCTTAGCTATTTCTACACTTTTCGAAGCTTTAATTCCTTTAATTATTGCATCAATATCTTTTAATGCAATTAACAAACCTTCTAAAATATGAGCTCTATCTGTTGCTTTATCTAATTCAAATTGAGTTCTTCTAGTAATAATTCTTTTTCTATGTGCAATGTAATAATAAATAATATCTCTCAAATTCATTCTTTTTGGCTGTCCAGCAACTAATGCAAGCATAATAATACCAAAAGTAGTCTGCAATTGAGTATGTTTATACAATTGATTTAAAATTAAATCAGCATTAGCATTATTCTTTAATTCAATAACAACTCTTATTCCTTTTTTATTGGACTCATCTCTAATATCAGATATTCCTTCAATAGTTTTATTATGAACTAATTCAGCCATTCCTTCTAATAACATTGATTTATTTACCTGGTATGGAATTTCAGAAACAATAATTCTGTTTTTTTCTATGCTACACTTAGCTCTTACAGTTATTTTTCCCTTGCCTTTTGAATAAGCTAATTGAATTCCATATCTTCCTAATATTATCCCACCTGTTGGAAAATCAGGACCTTTAACATATTTCATTAATTCCTCTGAATTAATTTCAGGATCTTCAATCATAGCAATTATTCCATCACAAACTTCATTCATGTTATGGGGTGGAATATTAGAAGTCATACCAACAGCAATTCCAGATGTTCCATTTAATAATAAATTAGGAACTTTAGAAGGAAGAACAATTGGCTCTTTCATTGAATTATCAAAGTTAGGTGTAAAATTTACAGTATTTTTCTCAATATCTTCAAGCATCTTATCAGCTAATTTGCTTAATTTAGCCTCGGTATATCTTTGGGCTGCTGGTGGATCCCCATCAACGCTACCCCAATTTCCCTGACCAATAACTAAAGGATATCTTAATGAAAATTCCTGGGCCATCCTAGCTAATGCATCATAAATAGACATATCACCATGTGGGTGATATTTACCCATGCAATTATGAGCTATCATAGAGTTAGCAATAAACTCATGTTTATTTTCTACTTGAATATCATATGTAACCTCTTTTTCACATTTTTCTATGCTCTTAACTTTTACAAAATAAAGTTTATTATTAATTACACTATTTAAAAATTCAAAAAGTTCTGAGCCTATTTTTTTTAATTTATCTTGTATTCCCCATTCAATAATCTGGGAAATTCGTAAAGGTTTACTATGCAAATCCTTAGAATATCTTATTTTTGTTTTAGATGGATATTTGATTCCTGCCCTAAACTTATTTCCATTATCATCTTTATACCATCCACCACCCAAATGATTTTTACTTAATTCTTGAAATAATTTTATACTGCCATAAGGTAAAACTTCATAATTAGATTTGCCAATATTTTGATTTATTAAAATATTTAATTTTTTAGAATTCTCTTCATGCATTAAATTTAATTCCTTTCCAAGTCTTTGTGCAGAATCGCCTTTAAACTCAATGCTAATAGAAGGTTTATTACTTTTTATTGGCCTATCATTGATAATGCCACCTATTCTACATTTTGCATTTGTATATATTGTTCCATGAATATCAAAATGCTGTAAAAGAATTACTAGGGACTGAGCCAATCTTTTTGAAACAGTAGCATATTGGATAACATTTCTACTTTTATGAACACTCCCGTCACCATCCATAAGACCACTAACAAAAGAAAAAATAACTTCTTTGGGACTTTGCATTATTTGTAATGGAATTATTTTTGTATCAGATTTAATTCCTGCTAGATTAAAATTATTAACAAAATAATCATTTATAACTTTTCTATTTATTCTTATCTGAAAACCCGTATTTAATAATAATTGACCTGATGTGCTTTTAACTTCATAATTAAGTTCTTCTATTGTTGCAGAGTAATCAAATTCTTTCCTTAATATAGTTTCAATCTTTTTTATAATTGGCTGATAATAATAACCCTAACAAATAAGAAATATTTTCATTTAAATCCTTTCCAGCAATATTTAATTTTTTGTTTATATTTGGATATCCTGATTTAACAATAATAAAATCTTCTTTTTTTAAATCCTTAGCTTCTTTCCAAGAAAATTCCCAATTTTCATTTAAAACCTTGAATTTTTGTAATGGTGTAATCTTTGAGTTTATGCCATTTTCTAATGTTAAATTTAATAAGTCTTTTTCAGGCATAACATAAAGTTCATTTACTTTTTCAATACCGTCTTGGGTATAAACTTTATCTCCCCTTTTTATTTTTTGTATAGGAATCAAACCTTTACTAGTAAGTACCAATGTATCTTTAACAAAACATTCTCCCACAATTCTTGCTGATTTTTTTGTTTGTTTATTATGCTGTACTCCTAGTTCATGCATAGAAAATAATATTCTTCTATGAACAGGCTTTAATCCATCATGAACATCAGGCAAAGCTCTTGCTGTAATAACAGACATTGCATAATCTAAATATGCATCTCTTAACTCATTCTCAACTAATTTTTTTTGTATTTGTTCAGTCATTTTCTTTATGCTTCTTATATGTCTACATTTTTAGCATCTTTTGCATGTTCAATTATAAATTTTCTTCTAGGAATAACTTCCTCCCCCATAAGTAAGGTAAACATTGCATCAGCAGCAACAGCATCTTCAACCATAATTTGTTTTAATATTCTAGTTTCAGGGTCCATTGTAGTCTCCCACAATTGTTCAGGATTCATTTCTCCTAATCCCTTAAATCTTTGAACGTCTAAATTTCCAATCTCTTTTCTAGCATCTTCTAATTCTTTATCAGAAAATAAGTAAAAATCTTTTCCACCTTTCTTATATTTATACAAAGGAGGATAAGCTAAATAAATATAACCAGCATCAATTAATTGTCTCATATATCTATAGAAAAATGTCAATAATAAACATTGAATATGATTTCCATCAACATCAGCATCAGCCATTATAATTATTTTATGGTATCTTACTTTAGCACCATTAAATTCATCACCAATACTTGCACCAATAGCTAAAACAACAGGTAATAATTTTTCATTCTTGAATATTTTATCAATCCTTGCTTTTTCAACATTTATCATCTTACCCCATAAAGGCAAAATAGCTTGAAATTCTCTAGCTCTTCCCATCTTAGCACTATTATGCACAAAAACCCCTGAAGCTAAAGCAAAATTATGAGTGTTAGGAACTTCAATATCATAAACATCTATCTTTTCTTTTAAAGAAACTATTTTCTTTATTTTATGATTATTTTTAACAACAGGAATTTTTATTTCATAATAAAGAGGCATCAAAGAATCAGTTTCATTTAATTTATTTGCTTCTTTAAAATTTCCATCCCTCAACATAAATAAATGATCAGGTGTACAAATTAATTCTTCATCATTATCTAATATAACCTTAATAACTTCAGCATTTTTCTTAGTTATTCTCGGATTTAATATTTTTTCAATTCCAATTCTACCATCATCAAGAATAGTATAACAAAAATTTATTTTTCCTTTTTTATCTTCTTCAACTAATTCTTTGAAA